>JAFTRQ010000112.1 GCA_017462125.1 Clostridia bacterium
CATTGGTGTATAATTATCTCGCTTTCTTGTGTGTTATTTTGTGGTGATTTAATTATACAACAAAGCAAACGGATACTCAATACCTTTTCGGTAAAGAGTATCCGTTTTTTTTCTTAGACTAAGTTAATGACTCAGCCCCTTATGCTTTATGATTTGATCTCTGATATAATATTATCAAAAATCTGATTTGTCTTTAATGAAGTAATGATTTTTTCTTTGAGCTTTCCATACGGATGCGCTAATTTCCCCGATTGCGATGCGTTATATCCATATTTTGCACAACCGCATAAAATAGAATGACGCTGTGCCCCGTACGGAATTGCGTCGTGGGTATCCGCATATAACAAGGCTTTTTCAATATAAATACGAGCTTCGTCCGCATTTTCTGTGCGCATATAAATTTCTGCTATTTTTATACAAGTATCTGCTTTTTCTTTCAGTGCAGATACATTATCTTCACATTCATATACAACATCATACAGTGCATTGCTTTTTTTCAAAAGTTCTATTTGTTCCTGCGGAGTATAATGATTGAGTAGCTTCAATATTGATGTTTTGAAACGATAACAAACCTTTGCGATATCCGTTTCTAAAATGTGCGATACTTGCTCCTCTCCTGTCAAAAGATCTGCCAAAACTGCTTGACGCGTTTGCGCTACGGTAGGCAAACGACGAGCCGATTCGATTCCCTCGTTTTGCCGACCGGCCTTATAATAGGCATAGCAAAGTTCCGTTCTCGCCCAATTCAAGATGTGTGGATCACGGCAATTAATCATAAGATACTCGCCAAGTTCTATACTTCTTTTGGGATTGATGTTTTGAGCACCATATACTATCCATGCCATAAGCAAATGGTTATTCGGATACTTTCGTAATCCATCTTCAGCTTTCCGCACCAATGCAACTTCATCACGAGTTATATCGTATTTGCGCAATTCTTCTTGCAGAGCATCTACATATTCTTTCTCCTGACACAGATCGGCTCCCATTAAAGCATCTATTGTAATACCGAAAAAGTTTGCGATTTTAGGCAACATTTCAATATCGGGATAACACTCTCCTCGTTCCCATTTGCTTATAGTTTGAAAACTCACGCCCAAACGCTCGGCAAATACTTCTTGCGAAAGATTGCTTTCACGCCTATTCTTTCTTATATTTTCCGAAATGTAAAGTCCCATAATAATCTCCTAAATATATATTCAGCGAGCTCTGCTGTATATATATTTTATCATAACACTCAGACAAATTCAATAACGCAAAATTAGAAGCACACTCGCCTAATGCGGGAAATTTTCCGCTTTTCGTTGATGTCGTTTGTTAATATATAGAACTACCTCGGCAAGGAAACTCCTTGCTGAGGCGTTCAACTATTAGAAAACTATCCTTTAGAACCCGACGCATTCAGGTCTCGGAATTTTTTTGCAAAAACTATTGACAAGGGGATATGACTGTGCTATAATACAGATGCGACAGTTAATACAGATAATACAGATTTGAGGATTTACACGGAAAGGAGTGTTCGGATGCAATTAAAGTTATCGGGTAAACAGGACGTTTACGTTGAGATTGCCGAGCGATATAAGGAATACATTAAGCTTGGAGTCTACCGTGACGGCGATAAGCTGCCCTCTGTCAGAGAAGCGGCTGGGGAGCTTGGTGTAAACCCAAACACAATTGCGCGTGCATACACCCTGCTTGAGGAAGAGGGCTTTGTTCGCGCTCTGCCCAAAAAAGGCGCCTTCGTTACCTACGGCGAGACCGTCAAGGCGGAGGAGCCCGACAAAAAGTCGGTAATATATGCCTTTAAGGATATGGGCATCAGTAAACAAACACTTATCAATTGGATCGAGGAGGTTTACGAGGAATGATCGAAGTAAAAAATCTTACCCATTTTCTTGGTGGGAAAAAGATATTGGATAACGTAGAGCTCATTTTGAACGAGAGCTCGGTAATGGGTCTTGTCGGCATCAACGGCGCGGGAAAGACCACGCTTCTGCGCCTCATCTCGGGAGTTTACACTCCGGCGGAGGGGAGCGTGCTCTGCGACGGAGAGAAACTTGTGGACGAGAATGTTCGCAGAAAGATATTCTTTTTGCCGGATGACCCGTATTTTACGATCCACACCACGGGAAAGAGCCTTTATGAAATGTACAAGGTCTTTTACCCCGATATCGACCGTGCGGTTTTTGTGAAGTATATGGGTGAATTCGGGCTTGATGAGAAGAAGCCGATCCGCAATTTTTCAAAGGGAATGCGCCGTCAGCTTTATATCGCGCTTGCGCTGTCGGTGAGACCGAAATATCTGTTGCTTGACGAAGCGTTTGACGGTCTTGATCCTCTGGCGCGTCTTGCCTTCAAGAAGGCGATCAATCACGCGGTGGAGGAGGACGGCACCGCGGTGCTGATCTCCAGCCATTCCTTGCGCGAGCTTGAAGATTTTTGCGACTGCTACGCGCTGATCGACAATATGACGGTGGCGTCCTCGGGAGACATTTCCGAAAGAGTCAACAGATTCTGTAAATTCCAGCTTGCGTTTCTTCACGAGATCGATGAGAGTGCGTTTGCATCTCTCCCCGTGGCATCCTTGGAGAAGAGCGGCAGATTTATCCGCGTGGTACTTGAAGGCCGCGAGGACGATATGAAGGCTGCCCTTGAAAAGCTTTCTCCCGCGGTCATCGAGCAGATGCCGATGGATTTTGAGGAGATGTTTATCCATGAGGTGGAGAATAAGGGCTACCACGCTGACGGAGGTGCGAAAAAATGAAGACCTTCGGAAGATACCTTGTCTATCGGTTAAGAAATACAGCCCTGCGTACATTGATCTTTACGCTTCTGTCGGTATTGCTTGTGCAGGTCGTTACGGCAGACGGTATTCGCGGATTTTACCCCGAATATCATAACGTCAGCTTGTATATGCACGCCATTGTTTTGGGTGTATTGTGTACCTTGATCCCGATTTTGGAAACGGCGGAGTTCAAAAATCGCCGAAACCTTGACACACTTTACTTTTTCCCGATCAAGCGTGAAAAAATGGCGCTGGTGCATTACGTCAGCGGTCTGATCCAGATCCTTTTCGTTTATTCCGTAACCTTTTTCACCGCTTGGATCTATCTTGAGATGCAGACCAACTATTTCGCACTTGGCTATATGCTTCCGTATTATCTGCTGTCTCTTTTGCTGGGACTTGTGATGTATTCGATATTTATGTTCCTGTTTGGACAGGCGAATACGGTTTCGGACGGCGTGCTGTTCTGCGGACTTTGGGTGTTTGTCCTCTACATCGTGATTTGGACCGTGCGCGCGGAAATACTGCGTGATCTGCTCATTGATACAGAATATTGGGTAAGCAGCAGTAACTTTGCGGGATGGGGAATGATCTATACGCCGATCAACAATCTGACGGTGATCTTTCAGGATCTGATCGAGATCAACCAAAGACAGCTGGAATACGATTACACGCATACCACGGCAATGCGTTACAAAAGAGAGCTTGCTATGTTCTTCGTGTGGGGCGCAATAGGCATCGCGGCGGCGATCGGTTATTTCGTGACCTTTGTAAAAAAGGGCGCGGAGAAGGCGGGAGAGATCTCCAATTCTTGGTTTGGCTACAAGCTTTTGATCCCGTTGTACGGCTACAGCTTGCTTTTGCTGTATGATTCTCTGGATTTTATGACGGTGGCGATCTGCATTTTGATGGTTATCGGCTATGTGGTCTACCGCCGAGGCTTCAAATTCAAGCTGAGCGATATCATTGTTTCGGGTATCGGCATCGGTATGATTTTATTGGGGGTGTTGTTTTAATTGAAAACAAATGCTTTTAGACGATACCTTTTGTACCGATTGAAAAGCTCCGCGCTCGGCACTCTTATATTGACTCTTCTTTCCTTGCTGCTTTGCTGGGTTGCGGTATCTGAAGGCATCGGAAGGATGAACGTACACGCCAACGAGACGGGGATCTATATGCTCGCCTATCTGCTTTGCTTCCTTTGCACGCTGATTCCCATCCTTGAGCTTTCGATCTTTATGAGCCGCAAAAATATCGATACTCTGTACAGCGTCCCCTTGAAAAAGCCTGCGTTGGCTTTGGCACATTATATCAGCGGCATGATCCAGATTTTCACGGTATATTCGGTTACATTTCTCTCAGTCTATATTCACCTTGAGCTTCAGACAAATTACTTCAGATTGGAGTATATGGGCGGCTACTATCTGCTGTCTCTCCTATTCGCGCTTGTAGCCTATTCGGTGTTTATGTTTTTGTTTATGCAAGCGAATACCGTGACGGACGGCATCCTGTTTTTCGCGCTTTGGACGCTGGGAATGCTTTTGGTTGAGCTTGCGATGGGGAACGAGCTGTGGGATTTCGCACCCGACATCATGCCGAGTGCTTCATCAAAATGCAGAGCAGGTATTGGATGGATAGAGATCTATTCACCGATCGACAGACTTACCGTGATCTTTCGCAGCTTTATCGAAGAAAAAAACAACGATTCCTCTATTACCCAATATGCGCCGATCTATATGCAGCAGATCTATATGTTCTTTGTTTGGGTGCTGCTTGGAGCCTTAGCGGCGGTGGGATATTTTGTGAGCTTTATCAGGAAAAGCGCGGATCGTATTGGAGAGATCTCGGATTCTTGGTTTGGCTATAAGCTGATGATCCCTGTGATCGGGTATGTCTGCTTGATCGATTGCGACGGCTTGCACGGAGAAACGGTGCTTGTATTTATTGCGATGCTTGCAGGATACGTGATCTACCGCAGAGGCTTTAAGCTGAAGGTGTGGGATTATATTATGATAGCCTGCGGATTGCCGTTTGTGATTGTTGGCATGCTTTGATTTGAGCCGCTTTCAGAGCTTTTGGCTATATAAAATAAAAAACGCGGTCACGCGATACCTTTTGAGGTAAAGCGTGGCCGCAATCTTTATTTAGCTTTTAAATTCTTCAAGGCCCTTTCGGCCCGCATCGGTAACGGGGCGAATCCATTTTCCCGAGCGCCAATACCACAGGAACAAGATGCCCTTTGGCAGATCCTCGCACAGGTACATGATCGCATATACCGTGAGAAAGGGAAGCTGCCAGACGTTTGCCGCAATATAAGTCATAGGAACCGAGAAGCACCAAAGAACGGCAAGCTCCACCACCATTCCCATGATCGTATCTCCGCCGGGACGGAAGATGCCAACAACGGTCAGATACGGAATATTTCGCACGATGATCCATACGCTATAGATCACAAGGATCCACTGCGCGGTTTCGATGGTATAGGCAGAGATGTTACTGCCGAGATTGAAGACCGAAACCAGCGGCGCGCGGAGCAGAATGACGGCGGCTCCCACAATGATAGATATAAAGGGGAAGATCAGCATGAATCGCTTGGATTCACGGATGCCCTCGCGGATCTCTCCCGAGCCGATGGCCTTTCCGACCATAACGCAACAAGCGTTGCAGAGACCCAGGAAGAAGCAGAAGGCAAAGTTTTCAAAGGTCTTGACGATGGTGATCGCCGCGTATTCCTCGTGTCCCATATTGGCGAAGATAATATTGTAGGCTACAGTGCCCATGCCCCACATCGTCTCGTTGATGATGACAGGCATAGCTTTTTTAAAGAATTCGCCGACGGTTTTTCCGTTGAAGGCGAAGAAGCTTTTCATCGGAGTGAACAGAATGTTCTTTTGCGCTACAGAGAGCAGGATGATCAGAACGGGTCCTGCCCAAGCCGAAATCGACGTTGCGATCGCCGCACCCTGCACGCCAAGTCCCGCGGGGAAGATCAGGATATAATTCAAGATCACGTTCAGTACCGCGGAGATTCCCGAAACAGCCATTGGTAGCTTCGGGTGCTCGGCAGAGCGGAGGATCGATCCCAAAATATTGGTCAAAGCCATTGCGGGATAGGAGAAGCAGGCAAAGCGCAGATAGAGCGAGCCTTGATCGATGATCTCGGGGGTCTTATTGAAAATCGAAAGTACAGCTTCGGGAAAGAGCAGAGCGACCAAGAAAAACAACAGTGAAAGGATCACTCCGGCGCTGACCGCGATACCCGTGGTGCGGTGAATGCCCTTGATGTTTTTGTCGCCCCAATATTGGGATACGAAGACCGCGGCTCCCGAGCTGATGCCGAAGAGCACCATGCCGAAAAGCCAGCTCCACTGTCCCGCCATACCCGTGGCGGAAAGCGGAATGTCTCCAAGCTGACTGACCATCAGCGTATCCACAAGGCTGAAGGAGGATGCAAGCATATTCTGCAACGCTATCGGTATTGCCAATGAGAGCGTGACCCTCCAAAAGCCCTTGTCCCAAATAGATAAAGGAAGTTTGTTTTTGTTAAGATTCATTTTGGTCATTTCCAAAGTTATTTTCCGCCGCCCAATTGCTCCTTGTGATACTGCAAGGTGTAGAGGCGGTAGTAGTTGCCCTTGTTCAGAAGCAATTCGTTGTGCGTGCCCTGCTCGATGATCTTACCGTGGGAGAGCACGATGATGTTGTCTGCGTGCTGAATGGTGGACAGACGGTGCGCAACCATCAGCATCGTGCCGATATTCATCATTTTTTCCAGCGAATCCTGAATGAGGATCTCGGTCTCGGTGTCGATGTTTGCCGTTGCCTCGTCGAGGATCATAACGGCAGGCTTGTGGATAATGGTACGGGCGAAGCTGATCAGCTGTCTCTGTCCTGCGGAGAAGTTGTTTCCTCTCTCACGGACGACCTCGTCAAGTCCGTCGCTGAGCTTGTTTATAAAGCTGTCTGCGTTGACGTACTTACAAGCCTCGTTGACCTCCTCGTCGGTGACGTTGTCAAGTCCCAACGTGATATTGGAGCGGATGGTTCCCGAGAAGAGGAAGACGTCCTGAAGCATCTGTCCGAAATGGCGGCGCAGGGAGCTGATCTTGATCTTTTTGATGTTGATACCGTCGATCAGGATCTCGCCCTTCTGAATGTCGTAATTGCGGCAGATAAGTGAAAGAATAGTGGTCTTGCCCGAGCCTGTGGAGCCGACGAAGGCAACGGTGTCGCCCGCGTTGACCTTGAAGGAAACGTCCTTCAGCACCCATTCATTGGGCAGGTAAGAGAACCATACGTTTCTGAATTCAATGTTACCCTCAACGTGATCAAGCTCGATTGCATCGGGCTCGTCCACCACCTCGGGAACGATATCAAAGATCTTGTAGATCTTTTCAGCAGAAGCAAAGGTCGCCTGCAGACGGTTGAATTGCTCGGCAAGGTTCTGGATCGGGTTGAAGAACTTGTTGATGTACTGATAGAAGGCGACGATAACGTTGACCTCAATGATCTGACCAAGGAATTCCCATCCCTCAAGCTTTCCTCTTGCGCCAAAATAGAAGAGGCAGAGGATCGAGGAGATATAGAGCATATAGACCATGGGGCGGAAGATACCGAAGACGAACATCTGACCAAGCTTTGCCTTGCCAAGCTTCTGGTTCTTCTTATCAAATTCATCTTTCTTTCTTGCCTCGCGGTTGAAGATCTGAATGATCTTCATACCCGAAAGGTTTTCGGAGAGGAAGATGTTGATGTCGGTAGTGCCGTCCTTCACGCGGCGGTGCGCGCGGCGTGAGAACTTACGGAAGATGATTGTAAAGAGCACGACGAAGGGAACGAAGCAGAGCACCACCAATGTCAACAGGTAGTTGAGCAGCAGCATAGCTGTCAGAACGCCGAAGATGATAAAGATGTTCTTGATCAGATTGACCAGAATGTTGGTAAAGGTGATCGAGATGGCGTTGGTATCGTTGGTAACTCTTGTAACCAGCGTTCCTACGGGGATCTTATTGAGCTGATCGTGAGAGAGATTCTGAATATGCTCGAAAAGGTCCTCACGGATGTTTGAAACGATGCGCTGTCCCGTTTTCTGCAAAACGATGGACTGAATGTAGGTGCAGATCAGCGAGACTGTCAGAATGCATCCGTAGATCACGATCCGTATGATCAAGGCATCCAGCTCAAAGCCGGTAGCCGAGCCGACCATCTCGATGATGTCACCCATAATCAGAGGGGAGATGATCTCGTGCGCGATGGAGAAGATCATGAGAATCAGAACGAATACGAATCTTCCTACGAAGGGCTTTGCGTATTTCAGAAGGCGGCGAATGATCTCGGAGTCCTTCATATCACGGTCGAAGCCGATGGCTTCCTTTTTGTCCTTCATCATAGCGAAGGCAATGATGAACAGAGTTGCGAATACGCCGATGACCGCACCGACGATCAGAATGGGATAAAACTCATACATTTTCGTTTACCTCCTTCTGCTCGTTGCTTCCTTCGGCAGGCTCGTCCGCATCGTCAAGCTTCTGCAGATCCACCAGATTCTTAAATTCCTTGCAGGTCTCGTAAAGCTCGTCGTATTTGCCGACGGCTGCGATCTTACCCTCTTCCACAAAAATGATCTTGTCCATCTGCTCAATGGTGCTGACTCGGTGAGCGATGAGGATCGTGGTTTTGCCCGCTCTCATATTGCGGAGATTTTCAAGGATCGCCTTTTCGGTCTTGACGTCAACGGCAGAGACCGAGTCATCAAGGATCAGAATGCTTGCGTTCTTCATCAGCGCGCGGGCGATGGAGATACGCTGCTTTTGTCCGCCCGATACGGTTACGCCGCGTTCACCGAGAACACTCTGGTATTGCTCGGGAAACTCTGCGATGTTATCGTGAACGTCTGCCATTCTTGCGGCAAATTCCACGTCGTCGTGGGTTCCGCCGTCGGTGGCAAAGTTGATGTTGTTTTCAATGGTATCGCTGAAAAGGAAGTTGTCCTGAGGAACGTAAGCCGCATTTGCACGTACGGTTTTGATCGGGATCTTATTGATATCGTATCCGTCAATGTAAACGCTGCCGTCCGGCACGTTATAGGTGCGCAGGATCAGATCCACGATGGTGGTCTTGCCGGAGCCCGTGCGTCCGATAAGGCCTACGTTTTCGCCTGCCTTGATCGAAAAGCTGACGTCGCTCAATACGTCAAATTCACCGTCGGGATAGCGGAAGGTCAAGCCCTTGAATTCAATGTCACCGCGAATGGAGGGGATATCCGCAACATCTTCTCGGTCAAATACGTCGGGCTTGGAGTCCAGCAGCTCACTGATACGCTTCAAGGATGCTTTTCCCTGTGCGTGCATACCGATCAGCTCGGAAACCGCCATAACAGGCCAGATGATCGCGTTGAAATAGCCTATGAATTCCACAAGCTCTGCCGCCTTGAACGTGCCCTGATATACAAGATATCCTCCGTAACCGAGGATCACACAGACCACGGACTCGATCAGCAGCGTCAAAGAAACGTGGAGGAGAACCGAGAGCTTGGTGTATTCTACGTTTCTGTTTTCGTTGTTTTTGCTCAGCTTTTTGAACTCAAGAAGCTCGTGTGCCTCCTTGACAAACGCCTTTACCACGGCGATGCCTGCGAAGGTCTCCTGAGAGAAATCCGAGAGCATAGAGAAGGCCTCCTGTCTCTTTTCCCACTTTGCGCTCATATATTTGCCGACGATCAAGGAGCAAACCAAAAGGAGCACCATAGGGATCATACAGAGCAGTGCCAGCATCAGATTCATGTCGAACATTTTTCTGATTGCCAGAATTCCCAGCATCAACGCGTCAAAAAACATAAGAATGCCCGAGCCGAAGCAATCCTGTACGGTTTCCAGATCGTTGGTGAAGAAGGACATCATATTGCCCACCTTGTTGACCTGATAGTATTGCTGGGAAAGATCCTTGCAGCGGTCAAACATTCTGCTGCGGAGATCGGTTTCAAGTCTGATGCCCGATCCGAAGAAGCAAACTCGCCAAAGGAATCTTCCGAACACCAGCGAAACGATGACGATAAGCAAGGGGCGGCAAATATGTTCAAGGAGGAAGTTCAGATCAAAGATGTAGGAGCCTGCTTGCAGAATTTGGGTGTCTTTTTCCACTTCGACGAATCCGTTTTCGATTCCTTCAATCACCATTCCGTACAGCTCGGGGAGGATCAGCTGCATATAGTCCACAAGGACCAGCGCGAGGATTCCGAGGAGGAGAATGGGTGAATATTTGAGATAATATCGGTTGATGTGTCTACCGAAGATCAATATTATCCCTCCTGTCTGTTGAAAAATTTGCCGATTTTTGCTTAAAATCGAACTAATCACAATTCTATCACAGTTTAAAACTTTTGTCAATATATTTTATAATATATTATAACAACTAAAAGTAGAAAATCAAAAATATAGGCGTATTGGGAAGATTTTGCATCAAAAAGTGGGATTTTCGGCAGAGCCGACCTTTAATTGATGCACGACGGAAACGGAAAGCCCCGCCGAAGCGGGGCAGGGATCAAAGTGCGTATTCGCTGATTCTGTCTTCAACCAAACGGTATTCAATATCGTTGACGATCAGTTTGGGATTGCTTAAGATGATTTGCTTAAATTCGTCGGTGTACCATTCGGTTTGTTCAATACAAGCAACCGACTCATACCAGCGCATTAAAATCAATCGACCGTTTGTGTCAACATAATTCTCCGTAACTACGGTATTTTTTTGTACAACGATAAACTTTACGGCTTCAAACGTTCTTTCACCGATGGTCACATCAAACATTCCCATGGTATATCGGACATTGTATTCATCAATGAAAATTTTATCACCCACAGTTTGGGGCGAATTTTCCTTGATGAGCAGAGGCATCCCGTGAACGCGGTCATTTCCGTTAACGGTAACATCATAATCCTCCTCCAAAAAGGTATAGATTGAAGTAGGGTAATCATCATCTACGTCAGAATCTCCGTTAATGCTTGCTAAATTTCGGATATACTGGTCTGTCAACTGTGTAAACCAGATAGCCTCATTTTTATAAAATGTTTTCGAGCCTGTGTTATAGGTATCTCTGCACACCTTAACGCCGAGAACTTCGTGAATTTTTGCCGCTTTTGGAACATAACAAGTGGATACTATCGCTAATTTTTTTTTCGGATACCGATAGGTTCCCTCAGAATTCTTGTTTCCGATTCTTGGGATAATAAACGCTTGTTCCTCGCATTTGATTTCGATAAACGGACGAGCACTTTCTTTTATAATGAGGGTGGGCATATCTTCGGGAAAGCCGCAGGTATAATCTTTCTTTGACATAATCTTTCTTCCTTTCTCAAACATACTGATTTGCTCGGGGGTACACATAGAACGGAATTGTTTTCGCGCGTAATGCAAGCGGCTTTTCACCGTACCCAGCGGAATAGCCAAGCGCTCTGCAATCTCGCTTTGCTTATACCCTTGTACCGTTAGGAGCAATAAATCTGCGGATTCTTTTGGCAGCATTCTCAGGATATGCTGTGCCGTGTTATCATCCTGAATGACGGTATCTGCTATATCGGGAGCGGCATCCAAGGGAATCCATTCATTACCGTATTTTTTGCGGAACCACAGATTGCATTGATTTTTTGCTATAGACAATATCCACGGCTTAAACAATTCTTTGTTGCGGAGCTTTGCATATCCAATACAAGCCGCATAGTAGGTTTCTTGAATCACATCGTCAGCGTCAAAGCTGCTTGGCAATCTGAAGTTGATATATCGCTCAACCACAATGCGATATTTGTTCAATAGCGTTTCAAAAGATATTTCTTGTTCCATACGTCCTCCTTTCGTGTTGTGAAAACCGGTTTCACATATATAGTTGTTTTGGGACGCAAAAGGTTCAAAACGGAAGAAAAATTTTTTCGGAATTTTTAATGCAGATTTGTTTTTAATGCAAATATTGCATCAAGCAGGCGGAGAGAATCCCGCCTGCTTGATGGTATTCGTGATTGTGAATGCTTTTTACAGATTACTTTTGAATTTGCAGATCAGCTTTTCCGCCACCGCGGCCATTCTTGCGGGGTCGACCTTCAAAATCTGCCTGTCGTATGTCATAAGCCCGTTGGTCTCGTCCTCCACGTCACTGACTTGGGTATAGACTGCGGCACAAAGACCTCTGTCGATCATAGGAATGACCTCGTCAAGATAGAGCTTTTCGAGAGCATCCTCAAATTGGTCTCTGTCGGTGAAAAAGCTGTAGCCGTAGGTCTTGTCGAGATTGAAGGAATGTCCTTCTATCTTGCAGGAGTAGCCGCCGAATTCCGAAAGAACCAAAGGCTTTTCAGGATCGTTTTTCAGATCAAGCTTTTTGAAATAGATATGCTCGCTTTGCACGTCGCTTTCTTTTTCTGTGAACCAGCCGCTTGTGGCATCCCAGATGCGGGAAGGATCAAGCGATTTCAGGCGACGGTAGTTTTCATCAGCGTCAAATTGCCCCCAACCCTCGTTGAAGACCGTATAATAGACGATCGAGGGGTGGTTGTAAAGATGCTTGACCGTCTCGGCGCTGTCTCTCTCAAACGCCTCGCGGCGAGCTTTTGTAGCCTTGTGCGATATGCCTTTTTTGAATCCGACGGTAGGCAGGGCGGTGTCAATGAGAAAGCTGTAGCTGCCGCTGTTGACCATATCCTGAAAGACCGCCATGCCGTGCTTGTCGCAGTAGTAATAAAAGAGGTCGGGCTCGATCTTGATGTGCTTGCGGAGCATATTGAAGCCGCATTTTTTCATCTGCAGGATATCGTTTTCAAGCCCCTTGGGTGTTGCGGGGGTGTAGATGCCGTCGCTGTAGTAGCCTTGGTCGAGAAGACCGTGGAAGAAGTAGGGCTTTTCATTGAGGGTGACGTAGGATTTGTCACCGATTTTCGCGACACCTACAGTACGGAGTGCGAAATAGGATTCGATCTTATCCTCACCGCTTTCAAGAGTGAATTCATAGAGATAGGGATCCTCGGGAGTCCAAAGGTGTGGGTCTTCGACCTTCAGCTCAAATTCATCACCCTCAAAGCGGTATTGCTTGCCGCCCTTGAGTGTGATGATCTTTTCGGTTTCGCCGCCGTCGATCTTGAAGTTAACGGAATCAAGCGAGGGAGTCATTTTTATGTATTTAATATGATTTTCGGGAACTGCCTCAAGCCATACAGCTTGCCAGATGCCGCTGATGGGAGTGTACCACATCCCACCCCTGTCGCGCCTTTGCTTACCCCACGCGAGATCGCGGTTAAGCTCATCGGTAACCACTACCTCGAGAGTATTTTCTCCCGCTGATATAAGCTTTGTGATATCAAGCTCAAAGGGAAGATAGCCGCCTATATGACAGCCCACGCTTTTGCTGTTGACAGAAACCCATGCGCCTTGGTCCACGGCTCCAAAGTGAAGAACGATCTTCTTGCCCCGCATATCCTGCGGAACGGTGAAATGTTTGCGGTAGATCAGGTCGCCTTTTCGGGTGAGGTCTTTTCCTATACCCGAAATACGGGATTCGGGCGGGAAGGGAACTTTTATTGCACAGAGCGGTTGTTCTGCATCTGCATATTTGCGCAGGGCGAGCTCCCACTCGCCGCAAAGCGAGAGATAAGAATCGCGCTTCATTTGCGGACGGGGGTATTCTGACCAATCGCTTGTATTATCGTCCTCAAAAGGCGTTTTTAAGTTTTGGTTCAGCCTCGGCTTGTTGAAAAATTTCGATGCGACGAGAAGAAGGAGCGCAAGAGCGGCAATTGGCACAAGCGCGCCGAGAAAGATGTTTGCGTTGGGAACGAAGGACTCCGTGCCGTCGTTGTTCACGATCGTTTCGGCATTGGAGAGGATGGTCTTGCCGATAAACGGGCCTACCACGCCGGGAACCAAAACCTGCGAGAAGATGCGCACGCCCTGAAGCCTGCCTGCTTTATCCTCGGGAGTGAGGTCTCGGATCCTTGCGCCAAAGACCGCCATTCCCGCAAGGTAGCCGCACATCATAAAGAGAGAGCCGATGAATACGGGGAGCTTTGCGCGGAAGAAGAAAAGCACGAGATAGCCCGCCGCCAGCCAAAGGAGCGCGATCCACACGCTGAAGGAAAAACCCTTCTTGTCGTAAACTCTGCCCCAAAGGGCGGTTACTACGGAGGCGATAATGATGGCGGGAGCCATAACGAATACGTAATCTGCCATACCCAAGGAGATCTCGTAATAGATGATCAGATAGGGCATAAAGATCTGAATCGAGATGTTGAAGATAATGAACGCAAGCAGGAAAAAGTAGAAGGCGGGATTTGCCTTTACTGTAGATGGACGGAAGCCGTACAGCACGTTGCTCCAATAGCCTGTTTCGGAGGGCAACGCTTTCTTTTCCTCAATGATAAAGATGCCAAGGATACCGATCGCGAGGGTAGCACCGCCGATGATGGCGAAGATCGCTGTCCAGCTGGCGCTTTTGCCAAGGTCAAATGCCATAAATCCACCGAATACCGCAAGAATGGCAACCAAAGGCATCATTGCGTTGATTCCCTCGGCGCTGCCTCTGTTTGTTTCGTCGGTGCTGTCGGTGAGCCAAGCGTTATACGCCGCGTCGTTAGCGGAGGAGCCGAAGAAGGTCATCACACAGTCGAGAACGATGGTCAACGTAATACCCAGTGCCGCGCCTGATGCGGCAGGGAAGACTGCTTCCAGCAGCTTGACGTCAAGGAGCGCGAAGGCGAAAATGGAGAATCCCCACAGGATATATCCGCCGCAGATAAAGAGCTTGCGCTTGCCGATCTTGTCGGATAGTGCTCCTACAAGCACGGTTGTCAAGGTCGCCGCGATGGCGCTTGCCGCCACCATCGCCGAAATATCGGAGGCTGACGCGTTGAACATCTTATACATAAAGACGTTCAGATACATATTTTCTACTACCCACGCGATCTGACCCATCAGACCGAAAAGCGTTAAGGCCAGCCAGAATCTGCCCGAAAGCTTGGTTTTTTTAGTCATTACGTTTACCTCTCATGCTTATTTATAACTAATTTTATCACAGTAAGACCGATTTGTCAACTTTTTGAAGTGTTTTCTTGCCCCCAATCAAAGGAGTGCATTTCCCAAACAATTTCCACTGCGGAATTTACTTTGAAATTTAATTTGCGAAAATTTCATTTAACTTATTGACTTATCACGGACTCTGTGATATAATGTACCTATAAATCTATATTTATCGGAGGATAAATGCTATGAAGCGTATTAAGACTATTGAAACCAAGAATCTTTGCGAGACCGCTAAGAAGGGTGGCTGCGGTGAGTGCCAGACCTCTTGTCAGTCTGCTTGCAAGACCTCTTGCGGAATAGCAAACCAGCAGTGCGAAAATAAGAAGTAATAAATCTTTGAAAAATTCCCCAATACGGCGTTGCTCCTCGAAAGCGGCTTGACGTAGGGAACTACGTCTGCACCTTGCTTTCTCCGGTGCGCCTTGTCTTGAGAAATTTTTCTTTGATTTGGTGAATTCTTAAGATTTTTATGGGGGAAGGAAGAATCCTTCCCCCATAGCACTGCCAACTTTTATTTTTTAGGAGATTAGCGTGAAAGGTACTTTCAACTAATAGTGAAATAATCAGTTTCACGCGCGAATTTTGCCGGGTGGCAAAATTCATCGATTACTATTTGTGCCGCCGCACGCGGCGGAATGGAGATTAAAATGGTACATTGTTATAAATTGGGTGGGCTCAATATCGTGCTTGACATCTGCTCGGGCTCGGTACACGTGGTTGACGAGGTGGTCTATGATATTATCGAGGCTTACGAGACCTGCTCCAAGGAAGAAATAATCTCGGCTATGCTTGAAAAGTATGCCGATGATCCCGAGGTTACCCGTGAGGAGCTTGAGGGCTGCTTTGAGGACATTGAGGAGCTTCGAGCAGAGGGTAAGCTCTTTTCACCCGACACCTTTGAGGGTATGGCGGGCAAGCTGAAGGAAAAGAGCGCCGGTGTTGTCAAGGCGCTTTGCCTGCACATCGCTCACTCCTGCAATCTTAATTGCTCCTATTGCTTTGCCAGCCAGGGCAAATACCACGGCGACAGAGCGCTTATGAGCTTTGAAGTGGGCAAGAGAGCGCTGGATTTCCTTATTGATAACTCAGGCACAAGACATAACCTTGAAGTCGATTTCTTCGGTGGCGAGCCCTTGATGAATTTCGACGTTGTGAAGCAGCTTGTTGCTTACGCGCGCTCGATAGAGAAGGACGCGGGCAAAAACTTCCGCTTTACGCTCACCACCAACGGTATGCTGATCGACGATGACGTAATCGACTTCGCCAACCGCGAGTGCTCCAACGTAGTGTTGAGCCTTGACGGAAGAAAGGAAGTCCACGACCGCTACCGTGTTGACTACGCAGGCAACGGAAGCTGGGAGAAGATCGTTCCCAAGTTCCAGAAGCTTGTTGAAGCGCGCGGCGGTCAGGGATATTATATGCGCGGCACCTTTACCCATGCAAATCCTGACTTCCTTAAGGACATCGAAACCATGCTGGATCTTGGCTTCACCGAGCTTTCTATGGAGCCGGTTGTAGGCCCCGAGAGCGATCCCTCGTCCTTGACGAAAGAGGATCTTCCTATAGTCCTTGAGCAGTACGAAAAGCTTGCAGAGCTGATGCTGAAGCGCCACAGAGCGGGCAGACCCTTCACCTTCTATCACTACATGATCGACCTGAAGGGCGGTCCTTGCATTTACAAGAGAATTTCCGGCTGTGGCTCGGGAACCGAATATATGGCAGTCACTCCTTGGGGAGATCTTTACCCCTGCCACCAATTTGTGGGCGAGGAAAAATTCAAGCTTGGTAACGTCTTTGACGGTGTTGATAATCTTGAAGCGCAGGCGGATTTTGCCGCTTGTAACGTCTATTCGCGCCCCGAATGCCGCGATTGCTGGGCAAGACTGTATTGCTCGGGCGGTTGCGCGGCAAATGCTTACCATTCCACGGGATCTGTTCGCGGAGTATATAAGTACGGCTGTGAGCTCTTCAAGAAGAGAATGGAATGTGCAATCATGCTTGAGGTCGCCAAGACCCTTGATGCCGAGGAAAACTGAAATTGAAATATCCTGAAAGGGGATGCCTTATGAAGACACCGATATGTGATTTTGTCGAGAATTATGCCCGTGAGGGCAAGATGCGATTGCATATGCCGGGGCACAAGGGCATCCCCTTTCTCGGTGTTGAGCATCGAGACATAACCGAGGTGGACGGAGCCGACGTGCTCTACAGCGCCGACGGCATTATCGCCGAGAGCGAACGATATGCCGCCGAGCTTTTTGGCAGTGGAAGAACGAAGTACAGCACCGAGGGCTCGTCGCTTTGCATTCGGGCTATGGTTTATCTGATTGCGTTGCAAGCAAAAAAAGTGGGGAAAAGACCGCTTATCTTGGCGGCAAGAAACGCTCACAAGACCTTTTTGTCGGCTTTGGCGTTGACCGATGCGGACGTGGAATGGATCTATCCCACGGATGAGGATAATCTGATCTCCTGCCGCGTGTCTGCGAGTCGGCTTGAAAAAAAGCTTGACAGCATGAGCGTGTTGCCCTCGGCCGTCTATCTCACAAGCCCCGATTATCTTGGCTTTACGTCGGATATAGCGGCGATCGCCAAGGTATGCCACAAAAGAGAAATTTTGTTGGCGGTGGATAATGCCCACGGCGCGTATCTGAAATTCTTGCCCTCATCAAGGCATCCCATAGACCTTGGAGCCGATATCTGCTGTGATTCGGCGCATAAAACGCTTCCCGTGCTGACGGGCGGCGCGTATCTGCATATATCAAAAAATGCCCCCAAGCTGTTTTTCGATATGGCCGAGCAGGCTATGGCATTGTTTGCCTCAACAAGCCCTTCGTATTTGATATTGCAATCCTTAGACAGAGCCAATCTTTATCTCTGCGACGACTATAAACGCTGTCTTGCCCAAACTGCGGCGAGGGTGCAAGAACTCAAATTATCCTTGATCGAAAAAGGCTTTTCGCTTCTTGGCGACGAGGAAATGAAGCTTTGCATAAACGCGAAAAAATACGGCTATTTCGGCTTTGAATTTGCTGATTATTTGAGTGAGAACGGCATTGTCTGCGAGTTTTACGACAGGGATTTTGTTGTGATGATGTTCACGCCCGAAATTGGTCAAGAGGAGATCGATGAGCTTGAAAAAGCGCTCCTTTCTTTGCCCCAAAAGGCGGAGATCGACGAAAAAGCGCCCTTGGCAGGAGCGCCCGAAAGGGTGATGAGCGTGAGAGAGGCAACTCTGTCGCCTTCCTGCGAGGTGGACGTCAAGAATGCCCTTGGCAGAGTGCTTGCGGTGGCAAGCGTGTCCTGTCCGCCCGCCATCCCTGTCGTAGTCTGCGGCGAGCTGATCGACGAGAGAGCGGTTTCGTGCTTTGAATATTACGGCATTATGCAATGCCGTGTGGTTGAATAATTTGATTATGGAATTTGTATTATATCTTCGAGAGCATATCAAAAAGCACCCCTCCGTTATGCCGCAGGACGTGGTAAAGTTCTGCTATCAGGCGGCATTTGGCGCAGAGCACCTTTTGTCGGATCTGTCGGTGGCAAAGCGCTATTTTGATGCTGAATTTAACGCCACCGAGCCTCGCGAAGGCCAACCCTTCGAGTGCCTTTCGGACGAAGCTTGTCGGGTCGATCTTGGCGCGTGGAAAAGCACCGGAATGCCTGCAGAGTGGCTTTTCAATATGTTTGTTGCGTCTGCAAGCGTGAAAAAGGATGCCGCGGCTGCATTTGACGGCTATCTTCATCAAGCCGAGGCGGCATTTGATGAAAGCATTGGCTTTGGACTTGACGAGTGGCGCGCATTTTTGGAGAATTACCTCGCGCAAGGCGTTGGCGCCGTTCATCACAGCGATATCTATCGCAAAAGCGAAAAACCTGCGTACAGAATCGTTGACCGAAAATTTTTGCCGACAATTGTCCTTCTCGAAAAGCTGAAATGCGTCACAAAGGAGAGCGGCGCGAAGATCGTCGCCATCGACGGTCGCGCGGCATCGGGCAAAACAACGCTGGCGGCACTTTTGAAAACGATCCTTGGCGCGTCGGTGATTCGTATGGATGACTTTTTCCTACCTCCTCCACTCCGCACACCCGAGAGGCTTTCGGAGATGGGTGGAAACGTCCACTACGAGCGATTTTGTGAGGAGGTTATTCCCTTGGTGAACAAAAACGATGCGTTTTCGTACGGTGTTTTTGATTGCGGAAGGATGGATTTGAACGGAGAATGCTTGGTAGAGGCATCGGAATGGAGGATCGTTGAGGGATCCTACAGTCATCACCCAAATTTCGGCGATTATGCCGACGTAAAGGTGTTCTGCACCGTCTCGCCCGAGGAGCAGATGAAACGAATTCTTTTGCGTAACGGTGAGAAAATGGCAGAGCGCTTCAAAAAGGAGTGGATCCCCATGGAAGAAAAATACTTTGAAGCATTCCACGTTTGCCAAAGGGCGGATGTAATATTGAAATTGAAGTATTAAAGAAAAATATTAACTAAGTGTTGACACCCGATACAAGTTATGCTAAAATGTAAGTAATATATTTTTTGGGGGTATAAAAATATTATGAAACAAGAAAATAGATTAGACGACATCAAAAATTTAGTAAAACGCGGGATGTCAGTAGCTCTAGCTACAGCACTAGTTGCAGGAACTCTAGTTGCTTGCGACGAACAAAAACTACCAGAAGAATCTACTACTATCGATCCAACAATTGAAATTACCGAAAGTGAAACACTAGAAAGCGAAACTACTGAAAGTGAAGGTACTGAACTTACTACTGAAACAGAAGAATTTACTACTGAAACTGAAAGCACTGAAGTTACTACTGAAGAAGAATCAAGAAATATGGCTGAAGCAACAGAAGAAGATAAAGCTTATTGGAATGATTTTATTAATCAACTAGCTCAATATGATAGCAGATATGCCGATGGAATAGGAAATATTATGGTAGAACATTATGATTTTGGTGAAGAAATTCAAACTTACACTATTAAAATAGGTTTTCCTAATTCAAACATATACGATAACACTTGCGCAAATTTCGAACTATATGGTAAAGAAGGAGAAGACTTTCTTAGAAAGGCAAGTCAATATCATGATTTAGTAAACCCAATATTCGTAATAACAACAATTTTATGCAAAACAACCGAAGCCTCCACTCAAAATGATATAGAATTTTTAAACTTCTTAAAACCTTATGTAAATGATTTACTTGAAGAATTTATTGAACAATAAAAGAGCCAGTTTAACTGACTCTTTTATTGTTCAATTTTCCGATTGGAAAAATAGTATGGCAGATAGGGCAGGGCATGTATAAGCAGATAGATAGCGTAGACCATCAGCACCGACAGCCAATCGGGCGTTGCCGCACCGATGGGAGCGAAAAAGAAGGAGCTGAGCTTGAAGAACATATAGTCGGATTTGACGGGAGAAAAATTGACAGCGTTGGCAATTACCGATACGCAAAGCGCGGGAATTGCAGGGAGAAGAAGGTCAACTGCCGTGCGTGCGTTTTTGTAGGAATGATAGCCTGACAGAAGCATCGTCAGGGCGCAGAAGACGATGGCGCCGTGATAGATCAGAGTGTGGAATCCCGCAAAGGAAATGCAGGAATAATTCTGCAGGACGTTTGCAGGGTATACAAAATTGATCGCGCCACCCAGAAGCCCTAAGGAGCAGACGTAACCGCAGCCCATATAGCGAAGTTTTTGGTTGCCCCATATCGCAAACGGCATAGCGTATATAAAAATACTGCAGGGGTAAAGGGGAAGGATTCCCGTCCATTCAAAGCTGACGGTGGCACCGCAGAAGGTCTCCCAAAGGATCTTTGCAATCTCGAAGCATGCGAGGAATGCCCAAAGTACGGTGAAAACGGTTTTGATGTATCGCTCGTTTTGCCTGGAAACGAAAACAGCCGCAAAGATCACCGCGCAAAGCAATATGGCGGCGCATATCAGGTGCAGGGGAGTGAACATTGTTCCCGCCAAGTCGCCCGAAGGGGGCAAAAAATCCTTGTGTGTAAAAAAGTTTTCGATCAAATATAATAAAGTATCCATTGAAATCTCCCTGAAGTGTAAATGATCGGATCAATTCATTATAACCTGCAAGCAAGGATTTTTCAATGGATACGGATGATAATTAAGATTAATTAAGAATTGGTTGAGATTGCCTTACTTATTTTACCAACAAGGTCTTGATGTTTTTACTTGCCAGCGCATCTTCAAAGGCAAGGTTGGCGTCCTCCACGCGATATTTGCTGCCCAACTGCAGGATGATCGAATGAACCTCGGGATGTGCGCAAAGGAAATCCAGATAGTCTCTGACGTCCACCATGGAATACTGAGAGGATCCAATCATATGCAGAGCCTTGAAGGTGATCGTTTGAGGCTCGATCTCCACGCCGCCGCTGTTGCTGTACTGACCGGGGATCAGATATACGCCGCGATTGCGCAGAATGTTCATACCCTGCGGAATTGCCGAAGGAGCACCCGAAGCCTCGAAGCAAAGGTCAACTCCAAGTCCTCCGTTCTCCTGCTGAAGCTTTTTGGTAATGGCTTCCTTTCCCTCCTTGGCGATGCTGAGCACCTCGTCTGCTCCCAGCTTGAGAGCAAGCGCCGCCTTTTCCTCGTTGTGGCTTGCGGTGATAACGTAGAGCTTTTTGATGCCCATAGCCTTCAGATATATAATAGCGAAGCAACCGACGGGACCCATACCCTGAACAACTGCAACGGTGTCCTTGTCGACCTTGATACCTGCACGCTCTGCAAGACGGAAGGAATGGAAGGCGGTAGGGCCTGGGCAGGCAAAGGTTGCAACCATTGTCGGGTCAAGGCTTTCGGGAACCTTGATAAGATTGGTCAAGGGAGTATAGTTGACCTCCGCGTATCCTCCGTAAAGATACGGCGCAACCTCGATATCTCCTTCATTGGTAACGCCCATATTGACGCAGTTTGCGTCGTCTCCGCTTCGGCAGAGCAGGCATTCGCCACAGGGAACGGCGATGTCCGCGATGACACAGTCTCCCTTTTTCAAGCCGTATTTCGCGGCTTCCTGCTCGTCGCAATCCTCAAGTCTGCCAACGAATTCGTGACCGACGATAGAAGGGGTACCGACGAACAGGGTTCCTCGGTAAAAATGAAGGTCTGTTCCGCAGACTCCGCTGGCGATCAGCTCGCTTCTGCCGTAGCCCGACGGAGTTTTTGTTACTTCAAATTCTCTGATCTCAAAGGGCTTTCCCGGGCCCGTAAATACTGCTGCTTTTGCTTTCATAGATATCTCCGTTCCGCCGCCCTCGGGCGGCATTTTTGCTTTATTTTTCAATGGTTGTGTGAAAATGCTTTCGATATATTTCGGCGATCTGCTCGATCTCCTGTGGGCTTTGAGGCGAAATGCTCCTGTAGGCGTACTCTCTTCCAAGCGCCTCATATTTGGCGCTTCCCATACGGTGGAAGGGTAAAAGGTCCACCTGTCTGACCCCTGCAGCGATCAGCCTTTGACATATTTCCTCACAGGAATTGACAGACGTATTGAAATTCGGGATCAGAGGGATGCGCACGTGAACAGCTTGCCTTTCTGCGATCAGACGGGAAAGATTATTCAATATGCGTTCTGCGTTGCCCTTTATGACGGTTGCGTAATCCTCCGCACTGCCCGATTTTATATCGAAATAGAAAACGTCGGTGAAGGGGATCACCTGCGCAAGGCTCTCCCACGGTACGTCACCTGCCGTGTCGACCAGCGTGGAGATCTTTTCTTTCCTTGCGGCCTCCAGAAGGTCTGCCACACCTTCGCTCTGCAACAGGGGCTCGCCGCCGCTGACCGTGATTCCTCCTCCGCTTTCACGGTAAAAGGCCTCATCCTCCATTATCTCTGTCAGGAGCTCATCAATGGTCATCAGCTTGCCGTAAACGACTGTTTTGTTTGCTTTTTCAAAGTACAGCTCCTGTGTCGCGGGGGAGACTGTTTCGGGATTGTGACACCACGGGCATCGCAGATTACATCCCTTCAGAAACACCGTGGTTCGGATGCCCGGACCGTCTCCTACGGAAAAATGCTGAATATTGGATACGTTTAGCCTTGTCATAACTCAATCCTGTTGTGTTCTTCGAAGAATGTCTTCCTGAACGTCTCTGCTGAGGGTGACGTACAGAGCAGAGAAGCCCGATACTCTTACCACCAGCGACGGGTAACGCTCCGGATGCTCCATTGCGTCACGTAAAACCTCGGGGGACGTGGCGTTGATCTGTATTTCCTGCCCGCCTTTTGCGAAATATACCTTGATCAGATGTAACAGCTTCTCGCGCTTTCCATCCTCGAAAATGGAGGGGGAATATTTTTGGTTGATTACCGTTCCGCAGGCGCAACGGGTGTAATCGGGCTTTGATACGCTGAGGAGCGTGGAGGTGGCGCCCTTTACGTCGCGACCGTAGGTGGGAGATGCGGCGTCGGATAAGGGCTCCTTGGCAAGTCTGCCGTCGGGCGTTGCACCGATCCAATATCCTGCCCAAATGTTGCTTGTGTTTGCCGCCATGGCGATGTAGATGCCGCCTCCGTCGTAGGTGCGGTAGAGATCGAACTGATCGGACAGGAAGGACGTGAACCAGATTGCGTATTTATCCACAAAATCGTCGTTGTTGCCGTATTTTGGAGCGGCAAGAAGCTTTTCGCGTAAAGCCTCGTATCCCTCAAAATTGCATCGCATCGCGTCGGCAAGCTCGGTGAGCGTTGCCTCCTTGTCGCAGAAAACGACCTTTTCAATAGCGGCAAGGGAATCGCTTATCGTTCCCACACCCATAAGAGCCGCGCCGTGAACCGAGGGATAGCGTGCGCCGCCCATGTTGATGTCCCGACCTCTTTCAATGCAATCCTTGCAGAAGCAGGAGAGGAAGGGCGAGGTATAGTTTTCGGGATCGTTGATCACGTTGCCTTGATAAAAGCCGTCTACGTATTCCTTGACCCCGTGGACGATCTGAGCTTCAAGATTTTTCATAAAAAGCTCCATCGTTGTGATCTCGTCAAGAGGCGCGGTTTTGATGCCCGTTCTGTTTTTGTCGAAGCCCTCGCCGTTGAACAGCACGTATTCAAGAAAACGAGGGGTGTCGAAGCGTCCGTCGCTCCAAGGCGGCTGCATACCTGTGATGAAGTTTTCGATGCATCCGACCATAGAATAGTTGCGGACGTCGACCTCCTCGTAGCCGTACCGACGCAGAGCGGCCATATTGACCTCATCGTTCATGAGAGCGGGATATCCTAACCCTGTGCCGATCGACTTGAGACATTCGTCCAAAAATTTATCGGGCACGTCTGCGGGGATGCGGGCTGAAAGGTTCGGCCCCGGCAGGTTGATGTTTTTTTCAGCCTGCAGCACACAGTAGCTCAACTCGTTGACCGCACATTTGCCGGTCTGCGGATCTACTCCGCCGATGCAGATGTTGACGACGTCGTCAACGTTCAGATAGAAGCGCCGCTCACAAATTTTAAGGAGAGCGTTCTCAAGAAGCGCGATCGCACCATCTTGGGTCAGAGTCCCCGCTTCCACGTCACGGCAGTACAGCGGATACAGATACTGATCCAGCCTTCCGAGTGCCATTGCGTATCGGGTTTCATATAAAAAGCAGGAATGAATCATCCATACCAGCTGTAATCCCTGAGCAAAGCTTTCGGGTGCCTTTTCAACGATGCTTTCGCAGTTTTCGGCGATCATCGCGAGTCTTTCGGAATCATACCCGTCGGTGCCCATCAGCTCTCTCGCGCGCTTTGCGTGCTTTTGCAGTCTTTCCTGCAGACCGCCCAAGGAGGCGCGCATACTGTCCAGAAAATCAAGAGCCTCCGTTTCGCCTGCGTGCTGCTTTTCTGATTCTGCTATGCTTGCAAGAAGCCCACCGATGCCAACGCTCAGCACTCTTTCAAAATCGGGCGCGAAATGGTCTTGGTTTTGGATGAACGTGCGCTCCGGATACAGTGCGACCGCCGCTTCGCTCTCTTTTATCTCTTCCTGCGAAGGAGACATAAACAGACTTCTTGTGCTTCCGACGATCAGGTCGTTTTTATAGATATAGGGTGTTGGCTCCACAAAAAGCGAGACGATGCCGTCGGCGCGTTTCCCTGAAGGAGAGCTGTGAGTGCCGTTTCGGTATCCTATCGCGCGGAAATAGTGCGGATAGAATTGTCCTTTGGGCGGATTTTTAAATTCTTCCTTTAAGCGTTCTGTCAGATTCATCAGATCACCTCCGAAAAGAGTATAGCTGTATAGATTCAGTATAACACAGCGGGGATTTTTAGTCAATATATAAATTTGTAAAAGTTTGAAGAATGCTTTTACAGAACGTAAGCCTTATCGTTTGCGTGGGCTTGTTATATAATAAAAAAAGAGGAACGATGTTCCTCTTTCTTGTTTTTGTGATTTGCGACTGAAATAGATGACATCAATTTAAGTTAAATCAAGAGTTGTAAAACCTGCATCATTCAGCTTTTTCTGAAAAGCATAAAATTCAGAACGCTCTTTTGCATACGGATTTAATCTAATTTTTTGTAAAAATCGTGTGAAAACAGTTTTTTTCAAAGGAATATAAATTCTTGTGTGATGTTCGGGTGTGAAAAATTCAAAAAATGGGAAGCACCTACCGCCTACACATTTCAATCCACCGTTGTTTTCGTCCGGCGATATACCTTGTGCTAAATAGAAATTTCTAGCGCAGTCATTAAGGACGCTTTTTTTGGTATCCAAATACCCTTTCTTATAAAAAAGGGCTTCCGAGGTGATTTCTTTGACATCATCAAACGGGACTTTTATTACAGTTGCTTCGTCCTCAATATGATATGTTTCTTGGATTTCTTTATAGAAATCTTCCCAATTCATATCGTTACCGCCTTTCGTTATCATTTTTGTCTACTATCAAGCCACCTGCAATAATCCTCTAACAACTTTTTGTTTTTTATCAAAATCAAGCATTTCTGTTTTTTTCTCATTGATTTCGTACGCTTTTCGGATAATATCGTAAGCGTATTGCTCGTCCTCGGTTTGAGGTGGATTTTCGAGAAAGGACAGTTTGCATCGTAGCAGAGTCAATTTCACTTGATAGTAGGGTAATAAATTTGGTTTTGACATTTCCGCGCTCCTTTCGGGTGGTAAACACATTATACCGAAAGAGGACGGGAATGCAAGAAAAGTTTTTGAAAATTATTTGTTATCTTGGTTGGATTTTGCTGTTCTGCAAGAGGAAACGAGCATTACACGGATCGTTGCACATTTGTCTGACAAGATTTTGTACTGCTGGTCATCAATATAATTTGTTCTATGTAAAAGCTCAATCCAATAGCCTGTTTCACTTGCTTCTTTGAGAGCGATTTCAAGCTTCGAAATAAAATCCTTCTTACCTTGCGCATACTGTACTTCGTGGATGTTTGCGCCGATAGATGTTCCGCTTCTGCCAATCTGATTAGCGATAACGGATTCGTGATTGGATTTCAGATATTTGACAAGATTTATAATATCAACGGAAAAATCCATTGATAATTCTCGCAGTTTAGATTCTGCCATAATCGCACCTCACTTTCGATTATATTATAGCATATTTTTGACTGTTTGTAAATAGTGATGTTGCGGCGTTGCCGCAGTGATGTTGTGCTAACGCACAGTGATGTTTTGCTCCTTCGTCGCAAAGTGGTGTGATGTGTTCCGCATCCTCACGCGCGAAGCGCACATCACTTGCGAAGAAAACATCACGCCCGAAGGGCACATCTCGTTCCGCGCAAGCGGAACACATCGTTCAAAAAAGCCTATCACGTAAGTGATAGGCTTTTTTGTGGCTGGGGCACAGGGATTCGAACCCCGGTAATGACGGAGTCAGAGTCCGTTGCCTTACCGCTTGGCGATGCCCCAATATTTGGTTCCTGTCTTGACGACCTACATATTATATCAAAAGATTTTCGATTTGTCAATAGGTTTTTGAAAATTTTTTTGAAAAAATTATAAAGTCGTAAAGCTCGCTGTTTTTGTCGGGCTGCTTTGATCATATGAAGATGATTTGCCAAGATGGTGTAAGTTATTCGCTACGAATAAAAAACATTAAAAAAAGGCTTAAAACACAACAAAAAGTTAAAAATGCAACAATGAATAGAGTAAATTGAGACCGAATACCTTGCGATACAGCAGAAATGCTGTGTGTCGAACGGATTCAGAACCCATACGCACAACCGCAAGCGGCTGTGGTGTAACGTTTCTCTTGACCAATCGGGCAGAGCAAACAAAAAAAGAGGGGCAAGCCCTCTTTTCTGTTTGGCCTACCCGAACGGATTCGAACCGTTGACCTTCAGAGTCGGAGTCTGACGCGCTATCCAGCTGTGCCACGGGTAGGTATGAAAGATACTTCTCGTATGGAATAGTATAGCATAATTTATGCCGATTTTCAAGCCCTTTTTGAAAAAAATGTGCGTGAGTTTTTCGCCGTAGATCGACAAAATCTGTCAGCGACCTGCGTTGTTCAACAAAAAGCGACGCTGTGGAAGGTTATTAACGAAATGATTCTGTTGTTACATATAATATATAATGAAAGAATTATTTCGACTCGGAAAATACCTGTTTTTACCAAAAGGAGTCAACGGTTGTTGATTCAACCAACTAAAATATTGGATAAATGAATGAATAAACGACAAAAACAAGAGGATAAATTGTGCAAAGCGCCGAAACTAAACAAAGGAAGTTCCAATTTCGGCGAAATTGTTGACATTGAAATTTGGGTATGGTATAATTAGCGTGGAGTGTCCTCCAAATTTTGGAGCAGCTTTTGCTACTTGGAGGACTGCTTGCTTAATTCACGAATCGACGCGACGTTTCGCGATTCATATAAGCGATTTAGTTTGACAGGAGGCGACAGAGATGCAAAATGGCATTGACCAGGCTAAAAAGGTACGGTATCTGCAAATAACGTCAGCCGTTTTGGCGGTCTTGCTTGTGATAAGCATTGTCGCATTGGCGGTCGTTATGAGCGATCGCGGCGACGTATCCAAATCTAAGGACAACGTTATAGATCCCAACAATACGGATGCGGAGATTTCCGCAGGCGAGGTGCAACGCCCGCAGTTCGTTATGCTGGCAAGCTCGTCGGAAACCGAAGATTTTAAATTGACTTGGTTCAGCAGAGACGAGCAAAAGGAAATCATCCTTAATAATATGCTGCCCGGCGACAGCGAAAGCAGACAGTATGAGGTTACGGTAAAATACAAAAAAGCCGAGTCTATTTACATGGGCGTAACGGTTACGGAGGCAACGGGAACATATAAGCTGTCCGACGTTCTGAAGCTGAAGGTTGAGGCAAGCGTAAACGGCGCTGCCAAGACCACGCTGTACGATGGCTTAATGGTCAATCTTGGCCCTGACGGCAATAACGTTGGCTTGAATCTTCCCGATACCGACAGTGATCGCACCGTTACCTATACCTTGACGGTGTATCTTGACAGAACGGTTGGAAACAGCTATCAGAATAAAACCTTGACCGCGGAATTCTCTTGGTGGATCGAGAAGGAAGAGGTAATTACCGAGACTACCGAGGAAACAACCGAGGAGATTACGGAAACTACTGAAGAAACAACCGAAGAGCCTACTGAGACTACCGAGGAAACAACCGAGGAGATTACGGAAACTACTGAAGAAACAACCGAAGAGCCTACTGAGACTACCGAGGAAACCACCGAGGAGCCCACTGAGACTACCGAGGAGACAACCGAGGAGCCCACCGAGACTACCGAGGAAACAACCGAGGAGCCCACTGAGACTACCGAGGAAACCACCGAGGAGATCACCGAGACTACCGAGGAGCCTACCGAGGAGATCACCGAGACTACCGAGGAGCCTACCGAGGAGATCACCGAGACTACCGAGGAAACAACCGAGGAGCCCACTGAGACCACCGAGGAAACAACCGAGGAGCCTACGGAAACCACCGAAGAAACCACAGAAGAGCCTACGGAAACCGAGACCGAAACCGAGACAGAGCCTGAGGAGCCTTGGTGCGAAAAGCCCGAGACCTGTATCTGGCCTTGGCTCCACGATATTGGCGTTAAGTATCCCGCCTGCCACGTGATCCCCTTGTCGATCCCCGGCGGCGCGACTGCAACCCTTATCGCGGGATGGGTACTCCTGACCGTTTGGAAGAAGCGTGAGAAGAGGTGGAAGAAGTAATGAGCGAAAGAATGAACAATACCAAAAATAAAAAGGTCACGCGTATGCTGGCCGTCCATCTGATCCTGACGGTCCTGCTGGCAATCTGCCTGCTTGTGACCACGGGTGCGTTGGTGCTTTCCAGCGTGTCGATCGGCGGCAACGTGTTTACCACGGCAACCTTCGACATCGAGCTCTATAACGGAGACGGTGTGCTGGAGGGGCCCGTGATCACTGCCGATGACGGCTATCTTTTCGAGCCGGGAATGACTGTGAAAAAGCCCTTTACCTTGAAGAACGCGGGTACTGTTGACGCATACTTCAGAATCTATTTTGAGGGTGTGACGGGCGGTCTTGCAGACGTCCTTGAGGTAAAGATCACCGACGCAAACGACGTTGTGCTGTACGATTGGGACAGTATGACCAATATGCTTGAAGCAAACGCGCAGGCGGCTGATCGCATTCTGATGGCGAACAGCGAGCTTGAGCTGTACATCTGGTTCCATATGCCCGAGGATATGGGCAATACCGCAAAGAATATGACTCTTGCCTTCGACCTGTGTGCCGATGCGGTGCAGGTCAAGAACAATGCGGGCAAGGAATTCGGTACAGCTGCTCCGTAAAAAACTTGAAAGCCCCAAAACGTAAAGATGTGAGGCAATTTTGATATGAATAAAGCTTGGAATATAATCAAAACGGTGTTTGTATGGCTGGTCGTTGTGGCGGCGGTCGGAATGATGATATTCACCATCGTGTCGGTCACCACCTTCGACAAGAATGACAGAACGCTGTTTGGCTTCAGAGCGATGATCGTCCAGACCGACTCCATGAGCGCCACGGATTTTAACGCGGGAGACTTGATCTTCTCGAAGCCTGTGGATCCCACCACGCTGCAGCCCGGTGATATCATCACCTTCCAGTCGCTGAACGAGGAGAGCTACGGCGAGATCGTGACCCATAAGATCCGTGAGATCGTGCAAAACGAAGAGGGAAGACCTGCGTTCGTGACCTACGGTACTACAACCGACACCAACGACCGCTCGCTTGTAACCTACGATTTCGTGCTTGGCAAATATGCAGGCAGACTTCCTCAGGTTGGAACATTCTTCGGCTTCTTGAAAACCACACCCGGATATATCGTTTGCATTCTGTTGCCCTTCCTGATTCTGATCCTGATGCAGGGCGCAAACTGCATTAAGATCTTCCGTCAGTACAGAGCAGAGCAGGTTGCGGAGATCGAGGCTGAAAAGGCGCAGATCGCCGAGGAGCGTGCAAAGTCCGAGGAGATGATGCGAGAGCTGCTTGAGCTGAAGAAGCAGCTTGCCGATCAGAATGCGGCAAACGCGGCTGAGCCGCCTGCCGAGGAACAAGAGCCTGCGAAAACCGCAGAATAATCAACTTGCAGTTGGCAACGAAACTGTTTGTTTAATTAAACCGTTGCAAAATGAATACGATAAATTCTTTCGTACGGTAAAGATACTTGCGGCACCGTCTCCGCCCAAAGGCGATGCCGCGAGACTTAGCTGAATGGAAGTGTTTATAAACCAATGTCCCCCCGAGCTTAAAAGGCATTCTTCGGGACGGACGTATTACACGAATGCCAAAATATTTAATGGAGGATGAGAAAATGAAAAAATCTCAGACTAAAAGAGCATTAGTGATGAGCGTACTTTCTATGCTCCTCTGCTTCACAATGCTCGTAGGAACAACCTTTGCGTGGTTCACCGATGAGGTTAAGAGTGGCGATAACAAGATCGTTGCAGGTAACCTTGACGTAGAGCTTAAGTATCTGGCTGATGATGGTAGTTTGAAGACTGTTGAGGGTGAAACAAAGCTGTTCCAGCCCGAAAGCGGTCTTTGGGAGCCCGGTGTTATCGTTGCCGAGACCTTCGAGGTTTCAAACATTGGTACTCTCGCTCTGAAGTATGTCCTCAGTGTTAACGTTGGCGACTTCGTAGGCCCCAAGAGCCTTGCAAACGTATTGAAGGTTGCTTTTGTTGAGGATAAGGTTGCTGATCGTGCAGCAGCGCTCGCACTTGACTTCCAGCCTCTCCAGGATGTTGCTAACTATGGCGATATCAAGGCTGAAGGCGAACCTCAAACATGGACGGTTGTTATTTATTGGGAGCCTTCCGATAAGGACAACGATTACAACCTCGCTGAAGAGGTTTCCATCAACCTCGGTATCAACCTCTTCGCTACTCAGCTTGAGGCAGAGAGCGATAGCTTCGGCACCGAATACGATGCAGCTGCAAACCTTGGTAAGGTTGTTGCATTCAGCACAGGAACTCACACTCTCAACGCTAACATCAAGGCAGGTGTAGGTGAGGATGCCATTACAGCTTCAGGCAGTGCTGTTGTTAACGTTACCGGTGGTACTTATGAAGTAACCGACGCTGCAGATCCCGGCTACTGCGCAGTATGGGCAAACGCTGGTACAGTTAATGTTTACGGCGGTACATTTATCCATGCAGGTCGTGCAGCAGAAGCTACTTCCGCTGATCACCTTGATCTGATCTATGCAAGCAACAACGGTAAGATCAATATCTACGGCGGTTACTTCTATGCTCGTAACAATGGCGTATGGCTTCTTAACGAAAAGGACAATGCAGGCGAGATCGTTGTTTACGGCGGTACATTCGTAAACTGGAATCCTGCTGACAATGTTTCTGAAGGTGCAAACACCAGCTTCTTGGCTGATGGCTACACTGTAGTTACAACCACAGTAAACGGCGACACACTCTACACTGTTGTTAGCGAAGCTGTTCAGAACATGAACACAACTCTCGCAGCAGGCGGAAACGCAACTATGACCGTGGATGTTGTTACATCCACTAACATCACTCTTAACGGTGGTGCTCTTGATGGTAACGGCAAGACCCTTACTGCAAGCTACAGCGGTACAGGCTCTAACGCGGGTGTTCTTACAACCGGTGGTTCCATCAGCAACCTCACCGTTGTTAACGGCGACACCAAGGCTGAAAAGGGTCTTCGTGCAGTATACGTAACCGGCGCAATCACTGAGGATACCGTAATTAATAACTGTGTTCTCGACGGAACATATACTATCAATGTTAACTCCAACAACAATGCATACGGTCTGTACGTAAGCAACTCCACCCTCAACGGTTGGACCAGCTACGGTACAATTAAGGAAGCTGTATTCACAAACTGTGAGTTTGGCGAGGGCTCCACAGGTTACGCTAACCTCCGTCCTTACACCAACACCACTCTCACAAACTGTGAGTTTGCTACAGGCTTCACCATTACAAGAAACAGCACTGTTTCCAATCCCTTCACAATTGAACTTGTTAACTGTACAGTTAACGGTGTAGCGGTAACTGCTGATAACTTCATGAGCCTGCTCGCAGGTACAGCTGATAGTTACTCTCTCCACGGTTGTGCAGATGTAACTGTTATTGTTGACGGCGTAACAGTTGTTAAGTAATTCGAATTAACTCGATTATTTAAAAATTATACTCCCAACCCCCTCGGGGGTTGGGGGGTAACCAAAGCGCATATTGGGCGGTGTGCGCTTTGGCTGCTCAATGAAAATTCTATAAGGAGGATAGCTCGGATGAATGATCTTTCGGATAACAAATCAGCCGTGAAGGATTTTGCAGCAGCTGATAAAGCGTTTTTCAAAATGATCCTGCCACCTATCCTCGGTATTTTTATTTGTATGCTCGGTCTTGCGTCCTCCACTTGGGCGCTGTATTCGGAAAGCATCACCGCTTCGGCAACCCTTCAATCCACCTGCTTTGTGGTCACCTCTCTTGAGGTCAAGGATGAGGAGGGATATCCCGTGCCCGATCTCTCGGCCTTGGCAAGCGGCACCTATACCGTGACCGTGGAAACCAACGCTACCGATAACACCATCGGCTTTTGCTCGGTAAGGCTTGGAAATCTGGTGATCAACGACACGCTCCCACCGCAGGGCGGCAGCTTTGAGCTGATCCTTCAAGGGAATATGTCGGGTGAGCTGACAGCCACCGCGTTTTGGGGGAATGCTCTCAATACGCTTGGCGAGGGCGAAAGGGCGCTTTGCCTGATCGATGCCGACGGTTGCGTTTATCTCGGAGACGATGCCGAAAAAGTGCTTTCGGCCGCGGACGGGGCAGAAGAATGATGATATTGCAAAAAGAAAATCTCCACGAATTGCTTCGGGTTCTAAAGGACAGTCGAAAAGCCGATATGGATTTGGTTCCGTATCGGCTTTTTCTATTATGCCACCACTGTTGGTGGTGAGTAAGTGCGCATTTCCTGATAGTTTTTTGTGATATGCTGTCTTTGACAGCGTGATATTTTTGCTGTCGCAAAAGTGATATTTCAAGGCGTTGCCTTGAAGTGATATTCTATTCGCCTCCCAAAACTCGCGA
>JAFTRQ010000113.1 GCA_017462125.1 Clostridia bacterium
AGTGTCGACACGAGCATAAACTTCGCGTATCATCCGGGAACCTATATTCTTGATCCTTCGGAGATCCCCGGATATAAGCTGTTCCGTCAGGGGTACAATTTTACAGGTTGGTATACCTCAGAGGAATGCAACGCAAGTGATAAATGGAATTTTAAAACTCCGTTTAATTCTGAAACTCTTACACTTTATGCAGGTTGGGAAGAGGCTATCAAGTATACCTACGCCGTATATTACGTTGAGAACGGAAAGAGCGTTAAGCTTGGAACCTATGACGTAACCGAAGGCGCAAGATTTGAAGATTGGCGTAAGTATGCAGAGACGAGAACCGACTATACTCCCAAAGGATATTATTCGGATATTGACTTTACAACCGCATGGGATGCTACTTTTACGCATCCGGGTGGAGAAACCGACACAGAGATACCTGTTTACGTTGATTATATCAAGGGTAATTGGAAGCTTGTAAACAGCTTCAGTGCTCTGCGTTCGGCTCTCGACGCAGGACAAAACGTTTATTTGACAGCAAATATTGACTGTCAGGGTGCGGAACTTTCGCTCACAAACGGTATTTACAACGGTATCTTTGAGGGCAACGGCTTCACGATAAGCGGACTGAAAGTTGTAAAAAGCGGATCGATCCGACCTTCTATGTCCATCTTCAAGGAACTTGGGGCAGAGGCGGAGATCAGAAATGTTACATTCTCGAATGTTGCTTATGATCTTACCGGGATCAAGGATACCGTTACAACGCTTAAGGTAGCGGCACTTGCGGTAAATTCGGCTGGTGCAAAAATAACGAATGTTTCCATCACGGGAAATGTTACCACTAATTATGCGGGTGAACTCCCAAGACTTAACGAAGCGGTATATGAAAGTGATGCTACTGCGGAGATTACAAATTTCACCGCTACAATAACTGTTGATATCCAAAAATAAAACATATAACAAGGAGAAAAAAATGAAAACGAAAAAGAAACTATTGTCGCTTGTACTCGTTGTTGCAATGTTGATCGGTTGTGTGGGCATTTTTGGCGCATGCGGTAAAAAGAATAAAACCGTGATCGACAACGAATCGACCCGTTTGGTTCTCTCAACCTCTGAGCTTGACGGTGTATTCAACCCCTTCTATTCTTCATCCGGTCCTGACGGATCAATTGTAGGTATGACTCAAATCGGTATGCTTTCCTCTGATAAGGACGGTAAGGTTGCTTACGGTGAGAATGAGGCATGCGTTGTACTTGATTATGAGGCTATCACCAGCTATGAGTCTGACGGCGTTACTCCTAAGCAGACTGTGTACAGATTTGTTCTTAAGAACGATCTTAAGTTCTCGAACGGTTCTGCTCTTACCATGAGAGATGTACTGTTTAACCTTTACACCTATCTTGACCCTGCTTATTATGGAAGTTCTACCATTTATTCCACCGATATCGTTGGTCTTCAGGAATACAGAACTCAAAGCCGTAATGAAAATGAGCAAGACAGCTTTAACGACCAGTTCAATGCGCTTGCAAGCCAGAGAATTTCCAATCTTGTAGAGTGTCTTGAAGTTGTTACGGATGACATGTACAATAAGCAGAGCGTTACCGACGAGCAGATGATTGCTGCTCTTACTGAGATTATCGCAGACCTTGACGCATCTTATGCAACTGTTGTGGATGACTACAATCTTGCAAAGAAATATTTCCTTGAGGAGCTGAATAAGGACTATGGCTACGCAAAGGGAACTGCTGAGGATATCAAGTTTACCGATAAGAGCGGTAACCCCGTAACTCTTACCACCGACACCGAAGCTTTCCTTTACAATGAAGGTCTTATCAGATGGGATGAGGATGAATACAAGTTCATTTACTCTCTTGGTGAAAAGAGCAAGGATTGGACACAGGAGCAGGCAGTAAACGCGATCTATACAAGCTATGTTCCCAACAAGGTTGACGAAGTTGTAACCTTCTGGTCAACTGCAAACGAGCTTCATACCTACTTCTCGTTGCTCGAAAAGCAAAAGTACTTTGAGACTCTTGAAGATAAGATTACCAGCATTTCCGGTGTCAGATATGCGAATAAGGATGAATCCGTTGTTGTAAACGGTAAAACTTACGAAAAGACCACCCTTGACGCAAATGGTGTTCCCACTTCCGGTAATGAAGTTTTGGAAATTACTATCAATAAGGTTGACCCTAAGGCTATTTGGAACTTTGCTTTCACAGTTGCACCGATGTATTACTATTCCAATGCGGAGCAGATTGCCGCATTCGACTATGTTTCTCATTTCGGTGTTGAATTCGGTAGTATCGAATTCCAGGACAGTGCAATTAAGGATCCCAATAAGATTGGTGTTCCTGTTGGCGCAGGTGCGTACAAGGCAACTACCCGTACAGGCGATTCTTCTGCTGTTACCGCAGGTACTTTTAAGGCTGATAACGTTGTATATTTTGAGCGTAATGAACACTTTATGTTTCCCGTAAAAATTAAATATATCAACTATCAGGTAGTATCTACCAACCTTATGCTTGATGCTCTTTATGCAGGCGACGTTCATATGGTTGAGCCTGCTTGTAAGCAGGAAAATATCGACAGCATTGCCGCAAGAAGTGCAGAAGGCTTTGCAAGCACCGCTGTTATGACGAATGGTTACGGATATATCGGTATCAACGCAGAAAAGATTCCCAGTCTGGCTGTAAGACAGGCTATCATGCACGCAATTAATACACAGTATGCGGTTGACTATTATTTCGGTTATTCAAAGGCCATCACCCGCCCTATGACAAAGGCATCGTGGGCATATCCCGACGAGGCTGATGCGCTCGGACAGTACTATAAATTTGACGATACAGGTGCTACAAGTGAAGCCCTCCTTGTTGCGGCAGGCTTTACCAAGAACGCGAAGGGTGTTTACACGAAAGACGGACACACCTGTAAATATACCTTTACGATTGCAGGCGATACTACCGACCACCCCGCATATGCATCTCTTAAGAGAGCAGCAGAAATTTTGAACGAGCATGGATTTGATATTGAGGTAAAGACCGACATCAACGCTCTTAAGAAGCTTAACAACGGAGACTTGACCGTTTGGGCAGCTGCTTGGGGCGCAGGTGTAGACCCCGATATGTACCAGGTTTATCATATTGATTCCACCGCAGGTTCTACTGCAAACTGGGGTTATCGCGCTATCAAGAATAATGCGGGCGGAAAGTATGACACCGAGCTTGCTCTTGTTAAGGAGCTCTCTGATATCATTGACCGTGCCCGTGAAACTCTTAACGAGGAGCAGAGAACTGCTTACTATAAGGAAGCATTGGATATCGTTATGGAGCTTGCTGTTGAGCTTCCTACCTATCAGAGAAGCGACCTGTTTGCTTACAACACCAATATCATCGATGTAAATTCGCTTACCCCCGCATCTGAGCTTACTCCTTACAATGGACCTATGAGCCGAATTTGGGAAGTCAGCCTTAACGAAACCAAATGATAAATCGAGGATATGAGGAAAAGCTGAAATGTTAAAATACGTACTGAAAAGACTTGGACTTGCTCTTATCGTCTTGTTTGGTGTTTCGGTCATTATATATTTTCTTGTAAGACTGATGCCTACCAACTATCTTGAGAATAAGTTTTCTGCACAGATTCAGCAGGGAACGATCACTCTTGATCAGCTTGACGATTTTCAGAAAAGATACGGTCTTTATATGCCCGAGGCTTACGTAGATGTAACTCTTGAGGGTTATGACACGTTTGAGAAGGATGCAAAGGTGAAAAAATATGAGGACGTACAGAACGGACTTGTTTCCTATGCTGAATTCTATGCGGGTAAATACGAAAGTAAAAAAGATATTTTCTTGGAATTGAATAAAAACGGTACCTACCGTATCCTCGACGAGAGCGAGGATACGGCAAAGGTACTCGAGAGCGGCTCCTTTACGGCTACACTTGAGTCGATCACATTCTCAAGAACAAACAGTGAAGCAAAGGTCGATACATTATATCGTGAAGCAAATTTGTGGAACAAATTTACTGCGGTTTTGGGCGGTTATTTCTCATGGCTTGGAAATATGCTTAGAGGCGATCTTGGTGATTCCTTCCTTTACCAGCAGCCTGTTGGAGAGGTAATTGCGGATCACATGTGGATCTCGTTCCTGATCTCCCTTGTTGCGCTTGTTTTGCAATTTGCAATCGCGATCCCTTTGGGTATCATAAGTGCAACGCGTCAATATTCTGTTGTCGATTATTCCGTAACCGTTATCACAATGATCGGCATTTCGCTTCCTTCGTTCTTCTTTGCAGCACTTCTTATTAAAGTGTTTTCAAGCTGGCTTGGCTGGTTCCCGGCATCGGGATTGGTTTCGGCAGGCGCATCAAGTGAGGGGCTGGCATATGTTCTTGATATGCTGCATCACCTTGCGCTTCCCATGCTCGTTCTCGTTGTCCTTTCCATCGGAGGTCTTATGAGATATACGAGAACCAATATGTTAGAGGTTCTTAACTCCGATTATATTCGTACCGCCAGATCTAAGGGACTTTCTGAGAAGAAGGTTATTTACGTTCACGCATTCCGTAATACGATGATACCGCTTATGACTCTTCTTGCAGGTATTCTTCCGTCCCTCTTTGGAGGTGCGATGATTACCGAGGAGGTATTTGCGATTGACGGTATTGGTCGTCTTGCGTATAAGGCTCTTCAGCAGGGAGATGTTCCGTTTATAATGGGATATAATATGTTTTTGGCCGTACTGACAGTTATCGGTACTCTTCTTTCGGACCTTATGTATGCAGTTGTTGACCCACGTGTCAAACTGGCAAAATAATTTTGAGCAACATGGAGAATAAAATGAACGAAAATAATAAAGTGCTCGATGCCGAAACAAATGAAGAGCTTGTTCAGGAAGAGATACATTACAAAGAAATGTCACCTGTCCGAATGGTGGTTAGAAGATTTTTCCGTTCACGTCTTTCGCTGTTCGGAGTTATCATGCTTGTGGTGTTGTTTGCGTTCTCGTTTTTGGGACCTCCCATTTTACATCTTTGCGGTTATCAGTGGGAAGAGACCGAAACCGACCTTACGGGTGCTGTAAAGCGTGCAACATCCGAACTTGATGTAAAAACAACCGACGCAGAGGGGAACGAATACACGGTTATTCAGTACGTAGAAGAAACTGTTGATATCAATCAGTATGCACCGCTCTCTTCCTCACATTTTCTCGGAACAGACGAGAAGGGAATGGATATCTTTATTCGTCTTATGCACGGTGGACGGATCTCGCTGACGCTTGGCTTCGTAGTTGTCATTCTTGAAACGATCATCGGTATTTTCATGGGTGGTATTGCAGGCTATTTTGGTGGCAAGGCTGACCAGATTATCATGAGACTGGTTGATGTGCTCAACTGTATTCCCACTCTTCCGATCCTTTTAATAGCTTCGGTGGTTATTGATTCGTGGCAGGTAGAAAGCACAATGCGAATCTATTATTTGATGCTGATCATGACTGTTTTCGGTTGGAGCGGCACCGCGCGTATGGTAAGAGGTCAGATCCTTTATCTGCGCGAGCAAGAGTATATCGTTGCGTGTGAGGTTATGGGAACACCAACATGGAGAAGAATATTCAACCATCTCATTCCCAACATTATGCCTCAGCTGATCGTTTCGATGACGCTCGGTCTCGGCGGAATCATTCTTTATGAATCTACCCTCAGCTATCTTGGACTCGGCATTCCGTTGCCCTATGCAGCTTGGGGAACGATGATCTCGTCTTCCACTGACCCTGTAACAATGGCATTCTATCCCAATCTTTGGATTCCCGCAGGTATCCTTATCGTAATCGCTGTTCTTGCTTTCAACTTTGTTGGAGACGGATTGCGCGATGCAATGGATCCCAAGTCTAAGAGGTGATGAATATGAGTAAGAAATATAAAAATCCAAATCTTCTCACCTTAAAAGAAAGCCGCGAGATTATTAAAAGCAATCTTCGCGAGATGAAGCATTACGAGAAGTTAAAAAGAGAAAAGAAAACCCCCGATCAGTTCACAACCGTTATGAAGTCTAACAACAACGTACTTGAGATAGAGGATCTTGAGACCTTCTTCTACACGGATAACGGTGTTGTTCGGTCGGTAAATAAGATTTCTTTCGATGTTCCAAAAGATTCTATTGTCGGTCTTGTCGGAGAGTCTGGATGTGGAAAGAGCGTAACCAGCCTTTCCATTATGCAGCTTGTACAAGCACCTCAAGGTCAGGTGGTTGGTGGACAGATCAGATTTAATTCTGATGAGCTGGGACAAGACGCAGAGGGGCATGACAAATGCTACGATGTCACAAAAATGCCGACACTTGATATGTGTCGCATTAGAGGTCGCGATATTTCGATGATCTTCCAGGAGCCTATGACGAGCTTGAATCCTGTGTTTACGGTCGGCTATCAGATTGAAGAGGTCTTTTATCTCAACAATCCGGAGGCAACTAAGGAAGAGGCTAGAAAAAAAGCAATCGATATGTTGACGCTCGTTGGTATCCCGATGCCCGAAATGATGATCAATTACTATCCTCACCAGCTTTCGGGCGGTATGCGCCAGAGAGTGATGATTGCGATAGCTTTAACGGGCAACCCAAAGCTGATCATTGCGGACGAGCCTACGACTGCTCTCGACGTTACGATTCAAAGCCAGATCCTCAAGTTGCTTAAACGTGTACAAGGGGACTGTGGCGCATCTGTTGTATTGATTACGCATGACCTTGGTGTTGTTGCCGAAATGGCTGACTATGTTGTTGTTATGTATGCAGGAAAGATCGTGGAAAAGGGAACTGTTTACGAGATTTTTGATGATCCGAGACATCCTTATACGATCGGTATTCAAAAAGCAAAGCCGTCACTTGCATCCGATGCGGGAGAAGAGCTTTACAGTATTCCCGGTAACGTTCCGAACCCAATCAATATTCCCGATGAATGTCTTTTCAAGGGTAGATGCGGCAAGCGTTGCGCAGGTTGTGAAGGTAAGCCTTATCCGAAGGAAATCAAGATTACAGAGACGCACAGTGTGTTCTGTCATCTATACGATGAGAAAGGGGGAGAGAACTGATGGAAGATAAAAAACTTGGTGCGGCCGCAGATGAGAAAGACTATATTCTTCAAGTGGACGGTCTTAAGCAGCATTTTCCTATCAGCAAGGATTTCTTTGGAAAGCCCGTTTCCTTTCTCCGTGCGGTAGACGGTGTATCGTTTAAGCTTGAGAGAGGTAAAACCCTCGGTATCGTCGGTGAGTCCGGGTGCGGTAAAACAACACTGGGAAGAACCATTCTCCGCCTTTACGACGTAACAGAAGGCTCTGCCAAGTATACCTCAATAGATTCGAACGGCGAAAAGAAGACTTACGATCTTGCAACGATTTCCAAAAAGGAATTTTACAATCTCAGAACAGAGCTTCAGCTCGTTTTCCAAGATCCTTATTCCTCACTTCCTCCCAGAATGACGGTTGGAGCTATTATAGGAGAAGCAGTTAAAGTACATAAGATCGTACCTGCTTCTGAGGTGAACTCTTACGTAAGAAAGATTATGGAGAGATGCGGGCTTCAACCCCATCACTTTGATCGGTATCCGCATGAGTTCTCAGGTGGTCAACGTCAGAGAATCTGTATTGCACGTGCACTTGCTGTAAAGCCGAAGCTTGTAATCTGTGACGAGCCTGTATCGGCACTTGATGTGTCCATTCAGGCGCAGATCATCAACCTTTTAAAAAAGCTTCAGCGTGAGGAGCAGATGTCTTACATTTTTATCTCTCATGACCTTTCGGTTGTAAAATATATTTCCGACGATATTGCGGTTATGTACCTTGGTAATATCGTTGAGATGGCAAGCTCAAGAGAAATATGTACAAACGCAAAACATCCCTATACGCAAGCCCTTTTCTCAGCTGTCCCGGTGGCTAATCCCCATGCCAAGAGCGAACCTCTTGCACTTGAAGGTGAGCTTCCCAGCCCTGCAAATCCTCCAAAAGGATGCAAGTTCCATACGAGGTGTAAGTATTGTACAGATAAGTGCCGAGATGAGGCACCTGTGATGAGGGATATCGGCGGTGGACATTACGTGTCCTGCCATTATGCCGATGAGATTTGAGTTAATGAAAAAATATAAGAAGAACAAGAAGCCTAAAACGGTATATCTTGAAGATAAAGGCGAAACGATTTATTCTATGGCTGCTCTTTCGGGAATGACACCTGAAGAGCTTGATGAATTCAATCGAAAAAAGAAAAATCTCATTAATGCAACCGGAAGAGAACGGTTGGCGATGATTCTTGCTGCTATTCAAGTATATGGACCGATGCTTTTGATAACAGTTCTTGCATTTGTTTTAGCGGGACTGCTGATATATTTTTTCCTTAAGTAAAGGTTGAAAGAAATAGCAAGAGATTATATGTCCCAATATGAGGCAGAAATAAGCAAGAGGTTGTAACTTGCGTATAGCGCGGGTGAGACCTCTTGCTTTGTTTTTCGGTTCTATAATAAAGGTTCTATAAAGAAAAGCGTCACTTGGGAAAACCTTGTGGCGCTTTTCCGTTTTGTTCATTGTTTTGTTTTTTTATTTCTGCCGATTTCGGAGAAAAAATTTTTTCAATGAAGTTTTTTGATTATTCCTCAGCAGAGGAAGGATTTTTGATCTCATTGTAGCTTTCAAGATACTCGTTGTAAAGCTTTGTGAGATATGCATCAAAATTAGCTGTGTTGGACAGTGCTGTTCTCAGTGCAATTGCTTCATCCATAGCAGTGAGGAACTTGTTTTTTGCATCCTCATCAGAGGTTTTCATTGCATATTCAAGATGAAGTTTAGCAGCCTCAATCAGCTTGTTCATCAAAGCCAGAGTCTCAGAGTCACCCTTTAATGCTTCGGCAAAGTAAGCGGAAAGAGCATCAAAGTGAAGGTCGGTTCCTTGGAATACACGCAGGAAGCTGATGCCTCTCAAGTCAGTTGCGTAGAATGCGTCAATTACGGAAAGAATATAATCTTTTGTGATTCCCGTAAAGTCATTATAATACTGTGCATAAATGAGGTCAGCCGCAATTGCGAGGTAACTATCAAGCTTAGTAGAGAGATAGATCTCGTAAGCGGGATAGCTCTTGGAGGTTCCGTCCTCTGATGTGAGCGTGAGGGGAATTGCCGTCATATAACCTGCAAAGCGCTTGCCAACTATATAATGGGCTTTTTCAAGCGTAAGTGCTTTCCCATTTATTGCATACTCTTTGGTATAGAGAACCATGAGGGCGGGATCGGAGGCACCAAGCTTGAGAATCTCATTATAGTAGGCATCAGCTTTTTCGTAAAGGGCGAAGAGAAGAGCATATGTTCCACTCTTGATCTCTTTTTTGCCTTCGGCATCAGGCTCTATACCGTCAATATAACTGTAAAGCTCCATGAGTTTACGGATAGAATCGGAAAGATTTGCAAAGAGCTTTTCTGTGTTGGCCCCAAGCACGATATCATTTGTTGAAGTGCAAACGGAATAAATTTCGCTATACTTTTTGTAAACTTCTTCGAAATGAGAATTAAACTTGTTTTTGTTTTCCGTGCTAAAACCTGCAAGGAGGCTGTTCAGATCACCAAAAGCTGTTTTAAAATCTGACAATGCGGTATCCTTGTTGCCAAGCAAAGCAAAGCTTTCCATCGCCGTCATAAGCTTTTCAAAAGCAGGGAATACGTCAGAACCCAACTCTTGCTTATAATAAGCATGCATCAAAAGGGTCAAGACGTTCAAGTAACTCTCATCCTTGTACTTGGAAAGAACAAGATCGGGGTTGTTTGTATTTCCGTAAAGGAAGTTGAGCGAAGAAAGGAAACCGTAGAGTTCAGAGGGAGAAAGTTTTACAAGATTCTCCATCACTGCCTCAAATTTATCACCATGATTGCCAATGATAAATTTACCGTCAGAATCGACCAGTTCACCTGCTCTGTAAAGTTTGTAAAGGTCAAGATAACTACTCCAAAGCTTTTCAAAGTTTTCACGACCTGCAAGGATATTTGCATGATAATAGTATCCGCAATAGCTTGCTCTTGCACTTACGAGATAAGCATCATAGCCCAAAAGATCCAGAATATCCTTTGAGAGTGTATCGGTTTCACTTTTTATGATCTCTTCAGTTTTTTCAAGAAGGAGATCATAATAGTACATATACTCTGTTACATCACGGAGATAGAGCTTGGTTCCGTTTGCGGAAAGAAGCTGCGCAATATATGATGCGTTGTACCAATAAGAATACCATTGTCCAACAACCGTAGGTAGGGGCATTTTAGACAGAATATTTTCCTTGATGTAGTCATCAGTATAAGTCTCATTTTCAGAATAGAGATAATAACTGTAAATGATATCAAAGAAATCTTGTTTTTCTCTCCATTTGGAAAGAAGATTATAAATGCCGCTAAGTCCAGTCTGCATGAAGGTTTCTCTCTTGATAATGTCAACGACCTCAAGAATAGTAGTTTCATAGTTGGCAAGTGTATCTACTGTCCAATCTTTAGGAACAGCAGGGTATTTGTCGCCTTCTTCAACTGCAGACATCAGCTTGTGAAGTTCAATGATATGATTGAATGCATCAACGATATTGCCTTGAATTTCCTCAGAGATAACCACAATGGTATCGGCAACCTTGGTCTCACCCGTTAAGATGAGATCGGGGAAGTCTGACTTGATATCACGAAGAATTTCAGCATATACATTAATAATGTTGTTTGCATCGGCAAATGTTGCGATATCGCTTTCGAGATCTTCGCATTTTTCTGCCGTGAAGGAAACTCCTTCCTGCTTTACAGTCAACGTTGTTTTATCCTCAAGCTCTTTGAGATAAAGCTCGTTGATCTTGCCAACAGCGCAACGAACCAATCTATGGATGTCTTCTTCTGCAACAAGTTGCTTGTGTCGGTTGGTAAGCTTGTAATACTCGGTAATCGCCTCAACGGCGGCTGACGCTTCAGCATCGGTGAGGGTGATCGTATCGCCGTCCAGATTGACCGATTTCAGTGTTTCCATAAGCTCGTTAATAACGGTAACTCCGCTATAAGTGATCTTAATGGTATACTTAAAGGTTTTATCCAGATATTTAATTGTGATCTCCTGCGAGAGGGGCGTGGTACGGTGCTCCTTGGTAACGGCAGAAAGATCAAAACCGCTTACCATATCCTTGGTTATATCAACGTGTCTTACAATAGAACCATTGGTTCCTGCGGTGACAGTGAGATATCCGCCTGCAAAATCAATATCCGTATCATGCGAATAATATTGCTTTTTATCTGGATATACGATAGTGACATTTGATGCACCGTATACTTCAACATTAAAGGAACAGGTATACTGATTGGTTCCGTCCGAATACTGAACTGTGACCGTTTTAGTACCCGGGGTAGTTGAATCGAAAGCTTGGAGTGTTACTTTAGAATCGTTCAAATTTACGGTGAACGTTGTAGCATCATCTTTTGCAATTCTAATTTTACCCTTGGTAGCATTAAAAGTATCTCCGATAAAGTATTGCTTTTCAAAACCTTCTGCAACGATACGAGCTACAACTTTTACGGTAAATGTTGTGGTAAACTCATTATAGCTGACAGTAACGGTTTGCTCTCCAAGCGTATTTTTATCGTATCCGGAAACACTGACTGCTGCATCGGTCAAAGGAACAAGTGTTTCCTGACCATCAATTACAACGGTAAGAACGCCGCTGCTAAGATCGAGATCCTGCCCCTCGACATAAGTTAGCCGAGGGGAGTGGTTATTGGTAATGTAGATCTGCTCAATTTCAGCTTTGTCGCTATCACAACCTGTCAATCCAACGATGCCGAAAATAAGAGTGACAAGTAACAGGGCGATAGAGACGTAGAGTTTCAATTTGTTTTTTATCATTTTTCTTATTCACCTCTTCGTTCATTACTTCGTCCAGATAGCATAAAGCTTGGTTCCTGTGGGCGCAGTGTTGAAGTTTTCCATGGAATATTCCACAGTCTGTCCGTCCTTTACCGTCGTCCACCCCGCGAAGGTATAGCCGTCGCGCGTAGGAGCAGAGAGGACGTTATTGCCGCCCTCTGCGTTGTCAGGATTTGTTGCGCTGAAGGTAAAGGAAACAACGTAGCTGTTGTCATCCGAAAGCTCACATCCAAAGAATATAGGAAGGTAGGAAGAATTGAATCTTTCGTTCCATTCAGAAGGTATGTTTTCCGTCTCACAGTAAAGAGTGACGTTACGCATGCCATAGAAGACATGCTTTCCAAGGCTAATGACAGTCGAGGGCACGATCAAAGTCTTAATTCCCGTGCAACCCCTAATGGCATAATCACCCATCTCGGTAAGAGAATCGGGAATGATAAATTCGGTTAACCCTACGCACTGATAGAAAGCATAATTACCAATGCTTTCAACAGCGGGAAGATGGATAGCGGTCAAATGTTCGCAACCTCTGAAAGCATATTTTCCTACTGTTTTTACGGTATTGGGAAGCGTGACCGTTTCCAATGCGGCACATTTAAAGAACGTGTACTCGTTGATCGCTTCGATAGGACCGTTAATGGTGACGCTCTTCAATGCGAGACATTTGTAGAACAGATGGCTTCCAATCTGGGTCAGGCTTTCGGGCAAAACGATTTCTGTCAGCGACTCGCAGTATTGAAATGCGCGAATTCCAATACTCTCAACGCCGTTTGCAATCGTAACAGATCCGTTGATCGCGGGGGCTTCTCCCTCTGCTTCGGCTTTCAGTCCAAGAGACTTACATCCGTAGAAGGCGTAGGCTCCGATCGTCTTGACAGAAGAGGGAATGGTGAGACTGACGATCGACGAACATTCATAGAATGCAGAGCGACCGATATACTCTACACCGACAGGGATGCTCAAACTGTAATTTTCGCCGAAAGAGGCGTAGGAGCATCCATAGAAGGCATAATCTCCGATATACTGCAGCGTAGTGGAAGGAAGAGATATTTCTCTGGGACCTGCAGTTTTGTAGAATGCACAGCGTCCAATGATCTCAACGCCGTCGGGAATGGTGATTGAACCGATCAGTAAGGTTTTTAAGTAAGAATAATCGGCAATTCCGCGGATTCCTTCGGGAACGCTGAAAGAGAGGAATGCGCTCATGCCATCAAAAGTGTTTCCAACGACCCAATCGTCAACGACGATTGAGTTATTGCGCTTCGTTTCTTTTTCTGCTCGCGACTCCTGGAATGCCCACATTCCGATTGATTTTAGAGATTTGGGAAGCTCAATGCCGTCTGAGTTCAGCATCGAACAGCCGTAGAAGGTCTGCGTGCCAATGGACTGCAAAGAGGATCCAACATCGATCGTCTTGAGGTATTCGCATCGTGAGAAGGCTGCGTCTCCAATCGTCAAGAGGGAATCGTCAAATACACATTCCCACATATTGGAACAGAGTTTGAAGGCATGATTGCCAATGTACTTGATGCCCTTCAGCGATACTTGATCTAATTTTTCGCAGCCGAGGAACGCGGAATCGGCGATACCATAAATCCCTTCGGGAAGGATGATTGCGGTGATTTCCTTGTCCTTTGCCTCAATGACCCAGCCATCTACGGTGACGATTCCTGTCGCATTGTTGTAGAAGGCGGTGTTATAAAAGGTTTCTTTGCCAATCTGTGTAACGCCGGTTCCAATCTTGACGTCGGAAAGTGACGTACAGTTCAAGAATGCCTGAACACCAACGGTTTTGACAGAGTCGGGAATTGCGATCGCCGAAATGGCAGCACAATTGTAGAACGTCGCCGGACCAATGCTTTCCAACGTATTAGGCAACGTTAAGTTGTTGAGTGCCGAGCAGTTTGTGAAAGCCTGCTCGGCGATGGAAACGAGATTCGATCCAAGCGAGATACTCGTCATTGTTTCACAGTCGGAAAATGCGTATTCACCGATGCTCTTAACGGTGTTTGGAAGCGTGACAGTTTTCAGTGCCTTACAGTTGGAGAAGGCATACTCACCAACTGTTGTGATCGAGTTGCCCAGCGTGAGATTTTCGAGCGCCGAGCACCACGAGAACATATAAGGTGAGACTTCAGTTACAGAGTCGGGGAGAGAAACCGTAACGAGCGCCTTGCTACTTTGGAAGGCTTTTTCACCTATTTCCGTAACACCGTTTTCGATGATCACGCTTGTCAGCTGCGAGCATTTCGCAAATGCGCGTTCACCGATCTTTTTGATATTGGATCCAACCGTGATCGAGGTGATCTTTGAGTTGTTATAAAAAGCCTTGTCCGCAATGGAAGTAACAGGTTTTCCACGGTATACGGCATCCACAACAACGTCCCCAGACGCAGTGCCTGCTCCAACGACCTGGTATTCGGTGTTGCCGTTCACAAGGTCATATTTGAGACCGGATTCGGGCTCTCTAACGAACGTGTAGGTAGACCATTTTGAGTCTTTTGTTTCAATATCGTCGCCAACAGTTTTCACCTTGATCTCGTAGGTTCCCGCCTCAAGATATTCGAGAGAAATACTGTTCGTACGTGTCGTTCTTTCCCGTTCTTCACCTTCAATCTGAATGGTGTAAGACATAGCACCTCTTACTTTGTTCCAAGAGAGGGTAAGCGTCTGCTCATTGAGGGTGAAGCCGTCGGGCTCGGGAAGTTTTCCCGAGCTGCACGACGTAACAAGGAATACGCAAAGTGTGAGTATACTTAACGCGAGTATAACACTATAAACCTTTTTCATATTCAATACTCTCCTTTGCATTATTTGGAGGACATAGCGGCTCTTGCCTTTTTGTCCTTGACGATTTCGTGAGGCCACTTCCACTTGAACTTGCGGGCTGCAATATCAAGGAGGAACAGGATGATAGCGAGAATCATAAACGGAATTCTGGGGTCAATAACGATGTGTATGTACTTCGCTGCGTTTTGGAAAACATACACGGGGTCGGTAATGACCTCACCGCCACTTGCTTGCGCAAGATATTCGATCAGATCTTTTGCCGCCTGCTCATCGGGGAATGCATCGTATTCTTTGGAATACGAAAGAGGCTTATAAATGATCTGCTCGCAAATAACGGTTCCATCCGCACTCTTCTTTTGAACAAGAATCTCGTGCAAACCGGGCGTGGTTACTCCAAATACCATACGGCTATAACCATCGGTGGCATTCGCGGTCAGGACCTGAACGCGGGGATCAGTTTCTCCTTCCGCAATAGGGCTTGTGATCGTTGCTTCAATATACTCGCCTTCGCCAAGGTCGGTAAAGATACTGAGCTGTGTCGTGTAGTTATCCCCCGTCCACTCGGCATCAATAACCATGGGCTTGATGCTTTCTTTGGGATAGAGAGACTTTACGATGTTACTGATAATTTTAACGCCTGCTTCAGAGTTCACGAAGTCCGAAGACCACGCACCGTTCAGGTCACACGCGAATGTACCGACTTTACCCTTACCAAACTGCCATTCGGCGTACAAGGGTGTGTACATACCGGAGAGGAGAACTGTCGCCTCTTTCTTAAGCTTGACGCCGTAGAAGCCGTCCAGCGTAAGATTATTCTCGTCGTCAACGGGAATATGGAAGCCTCTAAGCTCCACGCCGTTGAAAATGGGAGAAGTGGTGCTGTTCACCTTAATGTCGAACTGCTCGTAGTTGGTTTCCTTGATCTCTTTTACGTTCAGGTCATCATACATGACGCCGGGCGTATCTTCGACGTCCTTGACGTCATGGAAGTTCTCCTTGGTCATACCTGCGTAATCCACGAGAACATCCTGCATTTTTCTGACCGCGGAGGACGAACATTCAATACCAACGATAGATGTTGTGATCCCAAGCTTTGCGTTTTCCTGGAACCAGAATTGGTAATCTTCTTCATCGCTTTGGGCGGGCTCACCGTCGGTTACGATGATGATATGCTTTTTCTCAACCTCCGTCATAGCGGAAAGAACCTTTCCTGCACGCTCAAGTGCCGCGGAAAAGATGGTTCCGCCACCGATTATACCGTTTAGCGCATCCTCTTCAAGCTGACCAATAGCAGAAAGGATCTTGTCACGTTGGGGACGGGGAGTCAGTTCGATTTCCTCCGAATAACTATCCGCGAGTGTCATAACACCGACATAGTCACGTTCGGTAAGTGCGTTCAAGCAGGATTCTGCCCCTTGAATCGCATATCCAAGTTTACTGGTTGCAGGGTTTTCTGAGTTTAACATGGAGCCCGATGTATCGATAATGATCATGACTGCCGCGGGAGGCGTGTAGTCGATGATCTCAACCGGAAGCATTTCCTGGTAGAGTGTTTTGTTCATGTCCTCTCGGGTGTAAGCATTTGCCGTCCAATTATCGCTGCCGGGCGTCGATCCTTCTTCTGCACCGCAGACGGTGAAAAGACCGCCGCCGTATTCAAATACATAGGTATAGAGAATCTGATCGAAGCCTTCGGGAAGATCCTCGTTCGAAACGTTACAGAGAATGACTTCATCGTACGCGCGAAGGGCATCGACCGTTTTCGGAACAGCTTCGGTATCGGAGCTGTTAATGACCGTCACGTTGTTCTCGTCCTTCAGCATCTCGGTAAGATTGTCAGACTCGTCGTCGATGCTTTCGATGATGAGAATATCATCGAAGATCTCAAGATAGATATAGGAGAGATACGAGTTGTTCATTGCGATGGTGTCGTAAGCCCCTTCGATTTCGAAGAACATTTCATGAAGTCCGGGAAGCGTAAACATATAGGGAACGGTAACGGTATTGATACCTTTTTCCAGTGTTACTTCTATTTTCTCGCCCTGAACCTCGTTGTCGTAGGGGGTTAGGGTGACATCGCCGGCGTAGGAGCTTTCGATGGTAACGTTGACAGAGAATTTCTGTCCAACGTAGATTTTCTCCTCGGGCTTGACCATATCGATGATCTGTACTTCATCTTCAATGTCGTTCTCAGGGAAGTGTACGGTATCGACTTTGATTCCTTTTGCCGCCACAGATTTGATAATGTTTTTAGCTTCCAAATCGGTTTCCATCGCATCGGAAAGAAGGACGATTCTTGCGGTCTCGGGCTTGTTGAAAAGCTCTGACGCGTATGTGAGCGCCGAAGCGATGTCTGTAGCCGTGGTGTCAGGGGTCGGAGACTCAAGATATGATGAGAAGAGCTTGTCTGTGTCATTCGAGAGCTCTGCTGCATATACCTGATTATATCCGAAGGTTACAATTCCGAGCTTGAATTTAGAATCAGTATTGTCAATGACCGCTTTGATAAAGTCATCAATTTCATCCTGTGAGTCTTCGCTTGTACTATAGGAGGCGTCAACCAGCAGAATGACCTCGTTTTCGGTGTTCGGCTTGAAGTAGCTGAACGTAATGCCCGCAAGAATTGTGATGGCAAGAAGCATCACCGTCAGGTGAAGTACCATTGAAACGATGCGGTTTCTGGTACAACGGTAACGTTTGCCAAGCTTAAAGTAAGACAGAAGCGTAAACGCAACCGCGGGGATCAGCAGAAGCAACAGCCAAGGGTGTGAAAAATTAATTCTGAAATTTGACATAACGCCCTCCTCTTATATTTGTTCTCGGGACTTAAGCCACCACTCGAAGAATAAGAGGGCAACAAGCGCGATTGCAAAGTAAAGTAATAGGTCTACGTCGGATGCGTCGGTTTCCTGATAGAAATAAGGATTGGTAAGGGTATCAATCTCGAGGTTGATATCGCTTTCCGACGCGGGAAGTTTTACGTAGAAGTTTTCGATGAGCGGATCTCCCGAAAGAAGTTCTTGCGTTGCAGTGTAAACTCCCGTATTGGTAACCTTGATAGAATAGGGGAAGGTTTCGGCAACAGTGTCAACGCCGGGGCCTACGATATTAAGCTCATCGCTACGCGAATTCAGTTCTACTGTCTCATTTACATTGAATACAAAGCCGTCAAGTGTTTGGGGAGCAAAGTAATCAATGATGTTATACATAAACAGGGGAAAATCGGGCTTGACCGCGAAGTTAGAATAGTTATGGCTGAACGTCATAACTACAACTTTAGCGTCGGAGTCGTCTTTTACCATCACAACGGGGTAGGATTGACAATACATCAGAGGAATGTAATCATCTGAGTTTGCGACTTCCGTAAACCTTGTGACGGTAATATTTTCCGGCGTAATATTTTTCATGATCGGATGAGGGTCTCCTGCTTCAAGCGGCAACTCTCCGCGTGTAGTATAATACGTATTCCCGAGCTGAATTCCGCTATTTGAGGGGAGATGGTCGGGGTTCGAGAGGATCACGATACCGTCGGTTGGAATCGTCGATGGCATCGCGTGCTCAAAGATATACATATCGTATCCTTCAGTTTCGGGCACTTCTTCAAACTTGACCTCGTCCACTTCAATATCCCAATAATCGCCGAGCTGGTTCCGAAGGACCATAAGCGCACTGGCAAAGTAGTTGTTGGGGCGATAGCTGTAGTACTGAATCTTGAATACAGGCTTTTTACCGCCGTAAAGATAGAAGTTGTTATCCTGAGAGAGTGAGTCGTATTCTGCATGATATACATGCACATAATTGTACTCGTAGATGCTGACGGTTTCTGACGCGGTTTCTTCATCCGTGGAGAAGACAAGGGTTGTAACCTGATCATTGCTGCATCTTGCGGTTACTTTGTAATTGAGGTTGCTCTCTTCAGCGTTTACACCGTAAAAATCGACGTAAACATCGATATCTGAGTCACTGCCGTAGCATGCAACGTCTATCTCAAAAACATACTGGTTTTCAACGATCGTTGCGCGAACGTCGAGAATCGCAGCGTTCCAATCCAAAGGATCCGAAACGTCAATAACCTTGACTTTACCCTTATCGATATAATTCGAGTCGGTATAAAGGACAACCTCACTATTTACGGTATAAGCCGTAACCTCCTCTGCCAACTTCATCGCGCCATCAATATCCGGATTACCGAGGGTATAGGGCGGAGCATTGACATCGAGCAAGGACGTCAGAGCGTTCTTAACCTCTGCGACAGAATCAGCGCCTGCCTGCTGAACGAGAAAATATGATTTTTCTGATGCAATGATGACCGATACATGCTTTTCATCTTTAAACAACTCGTCAACGTATTTTGACACTTGGTCAATAGTACGCTCGAAGCGAGAAAAGCCGTTGCTTTCTGCAAGCATAGATGCGGATGCATCTATAATAATGACAGAATTCTTGCCGTTGTTTCCTTCTTCATCCACGAGAAAGGGCTGTGCCAAAATCAGGGATGCAGCGGTGATAGCAAGTACCTGACACAAAAAGAGAAGGATGTTGCGCAGGTTACTGATCGGAATTTTTTTCTTTTTGAATTTTAAGCTTTTTTTCCAGACGTAAGTGCTGGAAATGATTTTGTTTTGAAAATTGGGCTTGATGATATAGATGATTATAAGTGCAACCAAACCGAGAAGGCCCAAAAATCCTAAAGGTGTTAGCCAACTCATGCCATGATACCTACTTTCAATAATTCTTTGAACAGCATTTTTTCAATGGGTTGGTCAGTGCTTACGGATATAAAGTCGGCACCGCGCGATGCGCAGAACGATTTCAGCTCATTCTTCATTTCTTCAAGCGCCTCAGAATATGCGATATGATTGGAACGGTTGATTTTCAGCTTGAGGTTTTTTGCATCTTCCATTCCGTGTGCTTCTGAGTCGATCAGATTGACTCGACCGTCGTAAGCAGGCTCTATTTCATCAGGCGTCATGACCTGAATGAGAAGAACCTGCTTTTTCTTGAAGCAGAGAAAATCGATCGCCTTTTTCCAATCGCTGTCAGTGAAGAAGTCTGAAATGATCACCGTAAGACCGTCATTGGTTCCAATGTTGGGGCAACCCGTGACTGCCTGGTAGATATCCGATTCATCATCGAATTCTATAGTATCGAAGGTGCTGATCGCATCGAAAAAGGAGCGTTTTCCAACGATCGTTCCGAAATTATTTTCGGCTTTGTCGCCGCGAATAAATCTGAACGAAACCTTATCCATATTGTGAACCGAAAGATATCCGAGCGCTGCGGCAACACCGATGGTGTAATTTGCCTTTTCCGGCATATCCTTGCCCATAGATGCAGAGCAATCGATAAAGATCTGCGTGTGCATCTGTCTTTCGTCGGTAAATAGCTTCAGAAAGAACTTTTCAAAACGGCTGTATAGATTCCAGTCGATTCTACGAATATCGTCACCGAGCATGTATTCGCGGTAATCGGCGAATTCAACGGTTTGTCCGTAAGTCCTTACGAGATGTTTTCCGCCGAAGAATCCGCCGAGATTTGCACGAAGCTCAAGGGCAAGTGTTTCGAGACGACTGAAAAAAGCGTCGTTTAAATAAGAACCTTTCATTATTTTCTCCCGAACCGTCCACGTTTCTTAGTATCTTTTGCATCGGTAGCCTCTTCTTCTGCCGTCTCATTGGCAGCGACTGTTACCTTTGCCTTGACTACAGGCTTTTCAGCCGCGATATTGCATTTGTCGATCAACTCAGCAACGATCATATTGATGATCTCATCTGCAGAAACTCTTTCTGCAGCAGCTTCAAAAGTGAGCTTGATACGGTGACGGAGAACGGGGAGTGCAAGCTCGTTAATGTCATTGTAGGATACGTTAAATCTTCCGTTCATGAGAGCCTTAACCTTTGCAGCAGAGATCAGCGCCTGACCTGCACGAGGGGAAGCTCCGAGACGAACATACTTCTTTGCAGCCTCAGATGCGCACTCGCTATCGGGATGCGTAGCGGAGCAGAGCATCATTGCATACTTCATGACGTCGGTTGCAACGGGGATCGCGTTTGCGGTAGCTCTCATTTCGAGAAGTTCTTCACCGGTACAAGCGGAGTCCGCAACCTCAGCCATGGTCTTCTGAGTCATATTAACGATATCAAGAAGTTCATCCAGCGAGGGGTTCTTTACGATGATCTTGAACATGAAACGGTCCATCTGTGCCTCGGGCAGAGGGTAGGTACCGTCCTGCTCGATCGGGTTCTGAGTAGCCAGAACGAAGAAGGGTTCTGCGAGCTTTCTGGAAACACCCATAACGGTAACGGTGTGCTCCTGCATTGCCTCCAGAAGTGCAGACTGCGTCTTAGGAGTTGCACGGTTGATCTCGTCCGCGAGAATGATGTTGGAGAAGATAGGACCGGGCTGGAACTCGAAAGAGGAGTTGCCGTTTTCGTCCTTGACGATAATGTTAGTACCTGTTACGTCCGCGGGCATCAGGTCGGGGGTAAACTGAATTCTTGAGAAGGGAAGGTTGAAAACTCTTCCGAGGGTTCTGACAAGACGGGTCTTACCAACTCCGGGAACGCCTTCGAGAAGTACGTTACCACCGGAGATCATAGCAATTACCGCGCCCTCAATAACGTCCTTCTGTCCGATCACGTCGCGGCTGATCTGTGCGTATATATTTTTGCACTGCTCACTGAATTTTTTGATGTTTTCTTCTGATATCATTGGAATGATCCTCACTTTCTAAATTGACAAATGTTAATTAAACGATTCCTAAATATTGTTCAATCATTGCGATTTCGTCATCGCTGAGAGTGTCACGGTTCTTCTCAAGGTATTCCTTAATCTGATCCTTGTAGTCCTCCAGAACCTCGCGGTAGTAGGTTTCGCCGTCGATGATCTGGTTGGCGTCGTCGTGTTTACCGCCTGCGCCATTGCCGGGCTGACCGGGTTGGCCGGGCTGATTGCCTTGACCGTCACCTTCGCCCTCGCCTTCGCCTTCGCCTTCTCCTTGACCGTCGCCTTGACCGTCGCCTTGACCGTCGCCGTCGCCATTGCCGTCTCCTTCGCCGTCACCGTCGCCGTCACCCTCGCCTTCTCCGTCGCCTTCTGCCGGCTCGAAAATTGCGAAAACATCGACATCAGCCTCCAGCTCCTTATCGGTTCTGTAGGGTTTTGTGTTTCCGTCGCTCCATTCAACAAAGGTATAGCCTTCGTCCGGAATTGCGGTTACACCTGTAGCATTGCCGCCCAGAAGAACGAGCTGATCCTGTTCACCGTCGATCGATCCTGCTCCTTCAACGTCGTAGGTGACGGAGACGAAGACCTCAGGCTCCTTGGGAAGGATCGCGTCTATAATATCGTCACCGCCGGGAAGAACGCCACGTACAGCAAGGACGGAGACCGTGGTCATGCCAATGCCAAGCAGCATGCAAACGACAAGAGATACCCAAATTTTTCTCGCAATCGAGAGCTTAATGCTCTTTGAATTGACTGTATTCAGGACTGCCTTTGCATCTTCACGCTGTGCGGATGCCATATAAGAGTCATCATTTTCATACTCTACCATCGTAATGAGACGCTCTTCCAGACCGAGTTTGTCAAGTCTGCGTGCATTTGCCATAACCGACGGATAGAACGTTTTGAAGTAGAAGATTGCCGTTGCAACGACAGTAACTACACCAAGGGTTGCAAGCGATATCCAAATCTCATTATATGGAGTGAACCATGTAACAAGTGCGGCGATAAAGTTTGCGATAAAGCCTACTGCAAGGCCTGAAAAAAGTGATTTTAAAAATGCTTCGAAACGTAATTTTGCAAGATATTTTTTAAAATGCTGTTTGTTATCCATAATGTGTTCCTTTCTATAACTCAAAAAGAGTTAAAATTGAATTGTGTGTGGAAATCTATCACATGGGTTTGCATGCCTAAACGAACAGCTTACAAACAGTATAAAGTATACATATGTGCATGTAAAGAATATTGTTTGGGATAGAGTAGCTAAAAGGGGGGAGGGGATACTAAAGTGCCAATGCCGTAACAGTTCATTGCTACGGCATGGCATGATTTTAAGCGTTAAAACTTAATCTCTTGTCATGTCCTTGCGGGATTTCTCCCGCAAGGACTTTGTGGTAAATCGTTGTCTGTTGAGTGGCTTTTTACGCCTCGGGATAGATCGGGGTGGTGTCATTTCCGGGAGCGTAGACCTGCTCGATCTTACCGTCCTCATCGATCACGATCTTGTTACCATCACCGTCATAGATGGTAGCCTTGCAGCCTGCGAACTTATCAGCAAGCTTATCTTCCATGTCGAGCATATCCACGTAGGTGACGCCCTTGATGGTAAGGGTGACGCCAGCCTTCAGCTTGGTGAAGTCCATAGCTGTGATATTCAAGCCATAGGTTTTGCCGATAGCAATCGCAAACCCGCCGTCATTGTTTTCTTTTATTTCTACGTAGTCTGCTTGAACGGTAACGGTCTTGATCAGTCCCGTAGCGGTATCGAAGGTTACTTCAACGCCGTCCTTATCGTAGATAACAGCCTTGACTCCCTTGAAGGCTGCGAATTCGGTTGCATCACCCTGAAGTGTTGCAATATCTGCAAAGCTAACGTTTGCGAGATATGCGAATTCAAGCTTTGCGTGAGAGGAAAGTCCAAGTGCCGTAAGCGCATCTGCGGTTGCCTCACCGTAGTAGTAAACAGCGATTACTTCGTTCGACTTGTTGGTAACGGTAACTGTCTTCTTGGTCGCATCGTAGGTAAGAAGGTTTCCATTCTTATCATAGATCTTTGCGAGGCAATTGGTGAACATACCGGTCTCAAGCTCGTTGTAAATATCGGTGTAGCTGTGACCCATAATGTTGATGGTCTGCTCTGCGGTCATACCAGCGAGGAACCCGTTTGCCAATGTGGAATTCAGCGTACCAACATTTACAGTGGTCATTTTTACGATCTCATCCTTGAAGTAGATCTTGGCGTTACAGCCTGCGAATACTTCATCGAAGGTGGCTTTGCCAGATAAGGTGTTCTTTGCAAGCATTGCAATGAACTCATCGCGTGTCATCGTCATAATGTAGATGGTTTGCTCGGCAGTCCAACCCTCAAATACGTTTGCATAGAATTTCGAGTAAGCAGTACCTGCAACGTACGGATAGAGATATGCGTTCTTTACGCCGGTACAGCCCTTGAAGGCTTCCTTATTAACGGTTGCGGGCATCAGGCTGAGCTCGGTCAATCCCGTGCATCCCTCAAACATATTTGCGGAAATTGTACACTTTTCACCAAAGTTGAACTTGGTAAGAGAGGTACAATCCTTAAACATAGAAGGCTTTTGATAATCAGTATGACGTCCGATGACCATGTACTCGAAGGAGGTCTCGGTGTTAGAGGTTATCTTGATCTCATAGAAATTCACCTCTTTGAGGCTGGAGCATCCCTCAAACTGATTCGAAGGATCACCCGCAATCATCAAAAGACCGGCCGCAGGATAATAGCAGGAGAACTTTTCAAGAGACGTACAGTATGCGAACGTATAACCCTTTGCGGTGTTTCTGAACGGGCTTTCGCCGTCTTCCGCAGGAGCAAATTCGAACTCCTTGAGGCTTTCACAACCGTAGAAGCAGTAGTCTCCAATATAGGGATCAACCATCTTGGGAGCTTCAAACTTAACGGTTTCAAGCTTTTTACAGTTCATGAATACACCTTTGGAGTACATGCTCGTAACATTCGCCGGAATAACGAGGTTCACGATACCGGTGTTCGCGAACATGTAGTTCGGGATCCGGTTTGTGAGAATGGTGTTGGTTCCGGGATTCGAGCCGGTGATCTCCTTATATCCTTCTGCGGTGAGCTTCCAGTGATTGGGAAGCTGCAACGAGGTCATTGCGGTACATCCATCAAAGATGTGCGAGCCGAGGGTATAAGGATTCTCCGCATTCGTCTCCTCGAAGGTGACGTTTGCAAGAGATGCGCAGTTCGCAAATGCGTAGTCACCGATCGTGTCGATTGTCTTGGGAATAGAAACGTTGTTGAGCTTTGCGCAACCCTCAAATGCGTAATCCTCAATCTCCTTCAAGCCGTAGTCGAGTACGACTGTCGTGAGGTTCGGGCATCCGCGGAAGGTGTTTGCGTAGACCTTGGATACTCTTGCGGGAATGCTGATCTTTTCCATCTTAGCACCGGAGAAGGCACCTGCCGCAATCTCGGTGACCGAATCGGGAAGAACAACTTCCTTATCCATGATCGACGCGGGATAGTAGATCAGCGTGGTCATGTTCAGGTCGTAGAGCACGCCCTTGGCATCGGTCAGATAAGAGGTGTTATCGGGATCGAGCTGGAATGCCGCAACGCTTGTGCATCCAACAAAGGGGTTACCTACGATCTCGGTAACGGTTGCGGGGATATAAGCCTCGGAGAGCTTTTCGCAGTAACCGAATGCCAAAGCACCGATGTACTCAAGACCGAACGAAGGCTTTGCGTCTACAAGAGAATCACAATCATAGAACGCATAGTTTCCAAGATAGGAGATGTTTGCGAACAGATCAACTCTTGTCAGGTTATCGCAGTTCGAGAATGCGTAGTCACCGATCGTGGTAAGTGTGTTGGGAAGATTGATTTCAGCAACGCCGCTGTCCTCAAATGCGTGGCCGCCGATTTCCGTCAGAGTAGAGGGCAGGGTCACATTTCTGAGTGCGGGTGTATTCTTGAAGATGTTGGTTTCTTCAGAAAGGCCTGCGCCGAGAACGCTCAGCGAGCTGCCTGCCTCAAAGATAACGGTTTCAAGAGCCGTACAGTTCTCAAACGCACCATTTCCAATTGTGGTAACCGATGCGGGGATCGTGATGGACTTCAGCGACTTACAAGGCTCGTATGTTGCACCGCCGATAATAGGTTTTAAACCACCGGTGCCGCCTGTGTTGGGAGGAGACGAGAACGCGTAGGAACCGATGGAAACGAGGTTCTCGGGAAGAACAACTG
>JAFTRQ010000012.1 GCA_017462125.1 Clostridia bacterium
ACAATCAGATAAAGGAGACCGCCCGAAATGAAAGCCTATCTGACCTCACTCATCACCGCCGCGCTCATTGCGGCTTTGGTAAGCATCCTAACGCCCAACGGTGAGCGCGGCGGCATTGCCGGACACCAAAAACTTCTCACCTCCCTCTTTCTCGTTTGCGTTCTGATCGCCCCCCTCAATGGAGCGATCAAGGGCTTACAGGCACTCATCGGAGGAGACCTCTCCTTTATCGAAACCGCACCAACCGAAAAAAATGAATACCGAGAACAGATGAACGATGCAATAAACAGTGCTTCCGAGCGATATTTTACGCAGATGCTCACCCAAACGATCTCAGAGAAATTTTCCATCCCTACCGATGAACTCCGCTGTCTTGTCACGTGGAAGAAAAACGAAGAAGACCTTGCCCCCGACCGTGTAACCGTCATTCTAACAGGCAGCGCAATTTGGAAGGATCCACATGCCATCGAAGCCTTTGTCACCGAGCTTTTGGGATGTCCATGCGCCACGGCGATTGAATAAGCGCCCCTCTATCAAATAAAAAGGAGATAAACCATGTTTTCATTCTTCAAAAGCAATGAGGAAAACGGCGAAAAAAGCAACAAAAAAACTTGGCTGATCCTCATAGGTGCCGTTTTGGGTGTAATCTTAATTTTATTTGGCTCAAACGTTGAAAAAGCCGAGACCGACACAGAACAAAAGGTCTATTCCCCCGATGAGGATGAATTGATCCTATATCAAAAATATTTGGAAGAACGCGTCAAAAGCATCTGCGAATCGGTCGACGGTGTCCAAAACGTAACCGCGATCGTCACGCTTGCAGGCGGCTTTGAATCGGTATACGCCACCGAAGAACGCGACGGAAATGAAGAATACGTCATTATCGGAAGCGGCTCCGGTGCCGGTGCGCTTTTTTTATCTCGCAATGCCCCCGCTATCGCGGGGATCGGGATCGTTTGTCATGGCGGAGATGACGCAGCTGTTCGACAGGAGCTGACTGCCCTTATCGGTGCCGCTTTTCACGTTTCCACAAACAGGATATATGTCACGTCCGCAGAAAAATAATATGCACATTTCTCCCCAAACAGTCATATTCTGTTTGAGCGTTTCATATGCTATAGCGAATCAATACACAGGAGGGATAAACCTTATGAAAACGCAATCCACCGCGCTCAGCGAAATCAAGAAGCCCAACAAATTCAAGGCTGTGATCCTCAAGCTTGGCAAGCGAAACATCATTATCGCCTGCTCTGTCTTTCTCATCGGAGCGGCAGTCCTGCTCAACTGGGTGCTCTTCTCGGGCGCAAACACAAACGATGGCTACGATGGCTACGATCAACCCAGCGGCAACATTTCCGATTCCTTGAATCAAAATGGCGGCAGCACGACCACAGATGCCGATTCTACATACTTCTCCGCAACGCAGGTCAGCCGTCAAAAGGCACGCGACGAGGCACTGGAAGTATTGCAGTCGGTCGTTGACAATCCCGATTCGAGCGAAGCCGTCAGAACCGAGGCACTTGCAAGCATTTCCGCTATTGCCGAGGAGATTCAAAAAGAGGCAAACATTGAATCTCTTATCACGGCA
>JAFTRQ010000114.1 GCA_017462125.1 Clostridia bacterium
AAAAGCAGTATTTCACTTACCGCATATCCGCACCATACTCCGAGGAACGCAAGGCAACGGCGAGGGCAAAGATGCAGGAGCTCAATGCCAAGAAGTGAAAAAGAGACCGCCGAGGCGATCTCTTATGAAATCAATATTGGATTTTGAAATAGTCAAGATATCTCTTAAACTTATCCTGTGCGGCAAGGCAGGTATCGGTTAGGAATCCGCGCTCTCGCGTCCATTCGGACAGGCCACGGTAATAGAACATCTTGAGTTCTTCGTCGATGATAAACGGAACGATATTATTGCGCAAGCACTCCTTGAAAAGAATCAATCTGCCAACACGACCGTTTCCGTCTTGGAATGGATGGATGCGTTCAAAGCGGTAATGGAAATCAAGGATCTCTTCAAATGTCTTTTCCTTCTCCGCATTGTAGCTTGCCATCAGAGCTTTCATTTCGGCGGCAACGTTCTCGGGGAGAGTGGTGTCTCTACCGCCTACTTCGTTGGGAAGCTTTTTGTAATCACCAACAGCAAACCAAGATTGGCGGCTATCGGAAGTGCCGTTCTTGAGAACACGATGCAGTTCCTTGATGAAGCCCTCTGTTAGAATACTCGTGGCATTTTCAATGACCAGATCGATGCAGCGGAAATGGTTTGATGTTTCTACGATATCGTCCACGTTTACGTTATCATTTGTAACGCCGATGGTATTGGTCTCAAAAATGTATCTCGTTTGGTCGTGTGTCAAACGGCTACCTTCAATGTGGTTTGAGTTGTAGGTCAGCTCGATCTGAACCTTATGATAGATACCTCCCGACAGGGATGTATTCTTTTCTCTTTGCAGTATATCAAGCAAGGTTTCGGGCGCGGCATCACTACGGGTTTTACGAATTGGCTTTTCCGCACCCTCGGGGATCATCCAGATCTTGCCCACAAGAACCGCACCGGATACACGTCCTTCGGCACAGTAATTACGGACACTACGTTCGGAGATATTCCACTTCTTTGCAACCTCATTTACGGATATATAATTCATAGGATTTCCTCCTTCGGATTTTCACAATACTATTATACCACACTATCGGCAAAATATCAAGTCAAAACGCAAATATAATTTGGAGATATTTTGCCGCAAGCGGCAATTAACTTTTGAGAATGTTCACATTGTAAAATCTGATACGCAGGAATCAAAGAAAAGGCGGAAATCAAGATGGTATTTCACTGAGTGGCGCGAAACCATCGATTTTCGATTTTCAAGCAGGATAAAGCAGTATCCCATAATGGGCTCTGCATGTCACATCGGACGGCAACGCCGACCGAATTTGCGAGCTTTCGAGAGCTTTAACGAGCTTTCGGGAGATGTCAGCGCGCATAGTGCGTGTCACTTTTGTATTCCATTTTGCGAGTTTGGTGTCAAACTGTGCACCTTTTGTATTCCATAACCCACAATTCACCCACTGTACAACGGAACAGCAGTGTGACAATCATTGGTGTTTCGCCATTTTGGAGGTAACTATGAAAGATCCGAAAAATAAGCAAAGAATCAGTATTTACGTTGACCGTGAGCTCGTTAGCAAGGCAGATAGTTTGCTTTCTCTTGCAAAATGTTCGTCAAGAAATGAGTTTGTTGCCAAGGCAATCGAGCGATATATCGGTGAGCTTGCGCTCGGTGGTGGCACTTCTTTTGTCACCAAAGCTCTCGCAGATTCCATTGAAATAGCGTGCGCGGACAGCCTCGGTGGCATCTCAACAGCAATGTTTCGGTACGCTGTGTATGCGGATATGATGGTAAGACTTGTGGCTTCCTGCATGGAGGTTGAACCCGGAGAGCTCGATAAAATTCAGCGCGAGGCTTACAATAACGTTCGCAGAACGCGCGGTAAAATTTCTCTTGAAGAAACACTGAGGCACACAAAGATCAAGGAGGTTAACGATGATAATTAAAAAATTATGGAAGCGTATATGCTGTCTCTTTCACGATGACCGCACCCGTCTTCGTGAGGGAGAAAGCATCTAAGACTGGGAGGAAGTTCAGCGAAAGCGCCGTGAAATTAAAGCGGAAAAGCAGAAGGAGGAAGACGAGCTCCTCTCCACTTGGTTCGTCCGTGATGAGTATATTAATGCCGGATGGCTCAAAAGAATTCTACTCACTCTTCAGTTTTTGTTTCGGGATACACACGGCAAAACAGGCTATCAAGATCCCGAAGCCTTCACCCGTTACTACGAATCGCAGAAGGAAAATTACGTCGGCCTTAAGAGCGAACACACCATTAACGGCAAGATTTATTGCGTGACAAACTACCTTGACCGAAGCAAAGAAGCCACGGCATTTGATAAGATAGACGAGCTGATCTATAGAAACAGATGACGATTATAAGATGTTACTTTACTCTTAACATTCCGAAAAATGCTGGATATATGAAATCCTTTGTGATAATATATGCATGCAGCTTATTCGGTTGTTTTGTAAAACAAATGGTGAAGGCAACACCACACAAATTCGCAACGGCATACTTGCTTGCATAAATTCCGCCATGCTTAGCAAATTTCCTTGCTAATAGCTCAACTATTACCTGCGTCAATTTAGCTTGCCTGACGAAATTTCTGACGGCGCAATTATACCATTGGAATTGTGTGGTATTGCCTTAAGAGTAGAAAGGAGAAAGACCATGTACGAAACAAACGAAAAAATAACGGCACTGTATTGCAGACTCAGCCACGAGGATTCCATGCAGGGCGAGTCAAACAGTATTCAAAATCAGAGAAAGATCCTCACGGAATACGCGCAAAGCAGAGGCTTCCGCAATACGAAATTCTATATTGATGACGGCTTCAGCGGTACGAATTTCAATCGCCCCGGCTTTGAAAGTATGATGGCTGATATGGAAGATGGTAAGATCGCTACCATTATCGTCAAGGACTTGTCCCGTCTCGGCAGAAATTATATTGAGACCGGACGTTATATCGAGCTGACCTTTCCCGAATATGACGTACGCTTTATCGCCATCAACGATAACTACGATAGCCTTCACAGTGAAAATGAACAGCAGCTTGGCATCATTAACATCTTCAACGAATGGCATGCCCAGACCACCAGTCACAAGGTCAGAGCCACCTTTCAGAGCAAAGCCAAGCGCGGTGAGCGCCTTGCTACCAACGCTCCTTACGGCTATATCAAGGATCCCGACAATCCCGGACACATCATCCCTGATCCCGATACCAAGGATATCGTCATCCGTATCTTTCGAGAGTTTCTCAAGGATTCCAACCTTAAAAAGATAGCCAAGGGATTGCAGAACGATCAGATCGTCACGCCCGGACAGTATCTGTATCAGAAATACGGGTACGTACACAGCGGTGTTGACATCACGGATCCTTACCGATGGTCAAGCACCACGATACGTTCTATCCTCCGCAATCAGGATTATATCGGTAATACCGTAAACTGTAAGACGAAGGTCAAATCCTTCAAGGTCAAGAAACAGATACGCTTGCCCAAGGAAGAATGGTTGGTATTCGAGAATACGCACGAGGCTCTCGTCAGTAAAGCGGATTTTGAAACGGCACAGCTCATCCTTGACGGTCGCAACCGCCCCGACAAGTCGGGCAAGGTTGATATATTCCGCAACGTGATTGCATGTGCCAGTTGCGGAAATCGAATGTATCTCCACCGAGCGAAAACAATGCGCCCCGAAGAAAACTATTACAGTTGCGGATATTATCAGCGAAAGGGCAAGGACAAATGCTCGGCTCATCAGATCAACGCTATGGCGCTTGAACAGATTGTCCTTCAGCAGATACGCTGGGTAACAGAGCTTGCAAGAGATAATCCCGAGGTGTTCTACGAAAAGGCTCGTGCCAAGAAGCGCGATGAGGATGAGAAAAAGCTCAAGGCGGTAAAGGCTGAGATCATCAAAGCACGAAAGCGTATAGACGAGCTTGACCGCATCATTCAAAAGCTCTATGAGGACAACGTCAGCGGACGTATCACAGACGAGCGATACGACAAGATGGCACAGAGCTACGAATCCGAACAAGCTACACTAAACAAAAAGCTCGCCGAGCTTGAAGAAGCCGAAGCGAGCTATGGAAGTGAACGAAATTCGATAGACGATTTCATTGCCAATGCCAACAGATTCATTGATATTCAGGAGCTTACTCCCGAGATCGTACACGCATTCATATCCAAAATATACGTCTACGAAAAGAAGGAAAAATGGTCACGCACCGAGGGCAACGATATCGACATCGTATTCACCGTTGGATTCAGAGAACAGCATACCGTGAGAACATCCGATGCCATCGCATCATAACCCCACAGAAACAGAAGTACCGAGGCAAATCAATGCCTCGGTACTTCCGCCGCCTATTTCTCCGCTAAGAATGCAGAGAGAATCTTCCGTGCTTTTTATTTATGCGTCCATTGAAAACCGAATAAAGTGGGAAGGAGTAGAAAAGAAACTCAAGTAAATCGAAACTGAACCATTAGAGGTTCAAGCCCTCGGTCTATTAGTATCGGTCAGCTAAACATGTTACCATGCGTACACCTCCGACCTATCAAACTCGTAGTCTGCAAGTGACCTTACCTAGTCAAGCTAGGAGGGATATCTAATCTTGAGGTATGTTTCACGCTTAGATGCCTTCAGCGTTTATCAAAACCGCACGCGGCTACCCAGCTATGCCCCTGGCGGAACAACTGGTGCACCGGAGGTGCGTACAACCCGGTCCTTTCGTACTAAGGTCAGCTCCTCTCAAATATCCAACGCCCACGACAGATAGGGAACGAACTGTCTCACGAAGTTCTGAACCCAGCTCGAGTACCACTTTAATCGGCGGAAAGCCGAAACCTTGGTACCT
>JAFTRQ010000115.1 GCA_017462125.1 Clostridia bacterium
CTTCTGGAAATCAGAGGAATCACACCGCAAAAGCTTGAGGAAATCAAAAGCTCTTATGTGGAAAGCAGATGTTTGCGGGATTTGATGATCTTACTATCGCCCTACAACATCACACCGGCAACGGCAACCAAGATCTATGAGCATTTCGGTGCTCGCAGCGTGGACATTCTCAAAAACAACCCCTTCGAGCTTTGTCAGATATCGGGATTCGGCTTTAAGAGAGTAGATGCCATTGTCCGCAAGGGCGAATGTGCTCTCAACTCTCCGATGCGAATTCACGGCGCAATTTACGCAGCCCTCGATACAAAGCGAAACGACGAAGGACACTTGTATTTGGAGGTGGAGCCGCTGATGAAGGAAAGCTTCCGCTTGCTTAACGACCGTATCCTAAAGCCCGAGCAACGTGTTTCTTCCGAGAAAATTGCCTCGGTGCTTGAAGATATGGTACAAAACGGCGAGGTCGTAAGCAACAAAGGGCGTATTTATCAAAAGGCTTGTTTCTCACAAGAAGATGAAACGGCAAGAAAAATCGCTCAGATGCTTGCAGTTCCTCCCGAAAGCCTTGATATCGGCACTGTGCTTGAATCCATTAGGCAGAACCTCGGTATAGCTTTGTCGCAAAGACAGAGCGAGGCGGTTTATATGGCATTTCGCAGTAATCTCTCTATTATTACAGGTTCTCCCGGTACAGGTAAAACAACCGTCCTCAGAGCCATTATAGAGGTGTTCTCGCGAATCTACCCTGACCGCAAAATACTGTTGGCTGCACCTACGGGACGAGCAAGCAGACGAATGGCGGAAAGCACGGGCAGAAATGATGCCAAAACCTTGCACAGCCTTTTAGGATTGCTTGGTGAAAGCGGATTTGTCCGTGACAAGAACCAAGAGCCGCTTGATGCAGACCTGATTATCGTGGACGAGAGTTCAATGATCGATATGTGGCTTGCAAAGCAGTTCTTCGCTCGGCTCAAACCCACAACAAAGGTCATTTTGGTCGGTGACGTGGATCAGCTCCAAAGTGTCGGAGCGGGAGACGTATTCCGCGAGCTGATACATTGCGGCAAGATACCCGTTACTGTGCTGAATGAGATCTTCCGTCAAAAGAAGGACAGCTTAATTGCACACAACGCCAAGAGCATCAATGAGGACAGCACCAATCTGTATTACGGAGATGACTTTGTATTCCTCAAGTGCAAAACCCAAGAGGAAGCGGCAGATATTATCTGTCAGCATTTCTGTGAACAGGTAGCGCATTTCGGAATCGAGCACGTACAGATCCTATCTCCCTTCCGTAGTGAAGGACTGACGGCAGTTGATCAGCTGAACAGAACAATTCGTGAACTGGTAAATCCCATTCAAGACGAAGAGATCCCTGACCTCAAGATCGGCAGCCGCTTTTTCAGAGAGAACGACAAAGTAATGCAGACCAAAAACAACGCAAAGGCGTCTAACGGCGACATCGGATTTATCCGTAAGATTGCCACGGACGACAAGAATGAGATGAAGGTTACGATAGATTTCGGC
>JAFTRQ010000116.1 GCA_017462125.1 Clostridia bacterium
GCCGAGTCTTCGGCCGCTGACTGAAAACGGCTGACAAGGGAATCCGGCTGTGATAAGATCAATTTCGGGGAGATCTTCGCATTTGATTCGGGTTGCATCGTCACAAAAATATTCACCTTCCGTTTCGTATAAAGCTCTGTAAGCTTTTTGTGCGAAGGGATCGATCTCACACCAGCCTACAGGCACAAAAAAATCGCCGGCGTTAGTGAGTCCTGATCTGAACCCGCCAACACCGGCGAACATATCCAAATATCTGATTTTTTTCACTCGAGCTTCACCTCATTGGTTGGGCTTTGCTCGGTAGCTGCGTCGATCATATCTGCCACCTTCTCGGGGCAGAACATCCAGTCTACATGATGATCCGTTTCCAACTCGGGCGTGTACCAATACTTGTACGGGACGAGCTTATGGATCTCATGGAGTACCTCTTTATCTTCGCTCTGATCGGAGAGCACACCTCGGGGCGTAAAGAAATTCGTTCCCCAATGCTCACCCGAAGAGCAAGCGTCGATATCGAGCAGTGCGGGATAGATGTTGCCGTCTGCCGCCTGAACGACGCCGGGGACGGTTACCATACCTGCGGAGCTGTCGATGTGGTCGGTACCGTATACCTCGAGGTACTTTTCATGGAGCATTCGGAGCAGGTCTGTGGGTACTGTCATATCTCCTGTCTTGTAGGCGTTCTTCATGCCCACCCATTCGATACAGGGAATGACCTCCTTGTTGACCTTATCGATATACGCCATTTGGAGCTTCTCACTCTGCTCATCGAGGATCTCATCCTGTGTGAGCTTACGGAAACTGTCTTCCTCGGGAACAATGCCGAGCCGTCTGCCGTTATCAAAGGTACAATGGATCGTGCCGAGGTCATCGACGTGATCCACCGTTCCTCTTGTGCCGGGTTCGATGGGACGGGGATCGCTTCCCATCATTTCAAGTTCGATTCGCGTTCCTTTCGGATACAAGGCTTTGTACTGCTTGGCAAGCTGTTCAAGCCTTCTGAAATCGTTCATGTCTTCACCTTCCTTGTAATCTAAGATTTTGAATCCCTGCGGCAAGGGATCAAAGTTGCTTACGAAGTCAAGTGGGATCGTCTGTCCGTTTTCATCACGGAAGACGTTGACTACCATCGGGACTCCGTAATAGTTTTCTTCCTTGACGGTTTTGAGGAAGTCTTCTTCGGTGTAGTAATAACAGCTTTCACCGGTCTGTCCTTTCGTGTCAAGAAAGTCGATCCGACCGACAGGACGTAGTGCTTTGCTTATGCTCATAGTCGCTCCTTACATTGAGATTTCTCCTATCTGATCCATTGTTTCCGCTTCGGTAATGTCCATCAGATACTTCGGATCCACGATCACCTCATGCTCGTTTCTGCGATTGAAATAAGCGTAGATGTGTTCTCGGTCGATTTGTGCTTCGTAGACGGTACCGTCCTCACCGAATCGGTGTGCGAACCAATCTGCGGTATCGTAGTTCAATGTCCACGATAGTGCCTTTACATTTTTCGCATTGTGCGAGGTCACACCTCGGTAGACGGTTACGGTATCGTCGAGTGCTTGGAACTCGTCGTATTCATCATCGTTCATGAGGAACTTGGGTACCGCTTTTTTGAACAGAGACAGAAGCCTGTTCTTGCTCATATTCGGATCGTTGTTCGGCGATTCGGTTCGCACCCACACGTCGGCAAGCATTTCTGATAGATCCTTGCTCGACAGATGCGGAGCTGCATATTTCAGAAACGCAAGGCTGTAGGACTTGGTAATCATGAAGGAGATCTCGTGAGGTGTCCGTGCTTCCTTGATCTGTCTGATCTTCTCATCTTGCCACAGCTTGAGAGCTTCGGGATCCGATGTGATATCCGCTTGGGCAATCCCGCCGTCCTCGGTTCTGTATGCGACCATTCCGCTATCAGTGAAGGGATGCTTGACGATCAGCGGAGAATACTCGGTGTTTTGGATATCAAGATGCACAAACATTCTTGCGAGCTTTTTGATCTCACCGAGGTCGGTTACTGTTTTCATCACAGCGTCCTCATCTCGTACCCGATGTCTTCCTGTGCGAACATAGACATATAGTCGTGGACGGTATCGGATATCTGATCGTACTCTTCGCCGGTCATTTTGAAACCATACCAACCATTGCAGCTACCCTCGTCCCAAAAATATGGGTTTGAGCCATTCTTCAGTCCGAGGATATCACTGAATTTGAGAACGGTCATATCGATCGTGCCTTCGGTGCGGTTCATAATCGTGATCTTGAAAGCATCGTAGTGCTTATGAACCTCTGTGCTGTAAAATTCGATCTTGGCTCGGACGTCCTTGTCGAGCTTACCGATCATCATCTTTCCGCAGAACATCGCATCGTAGAAAAGCTCGCTTTCACGAAACATTCTTCTGAGTTCACGTTCCATTTTGATCACCGCACATCACCTCACATTGTCTGCTCGAAGGGTTCTTCGGTTTGTGTCTGTTCGTCAACAACCTCGGTGTATCTCATATCGAAGTTGCAAAGCGAATAGAACTCACGGCACGCGCAAGGGTTTCTTTCGAGATATTCTTCGTTGGAAGCATTGATACCAAGGTCGGGATTGCCGTAGGAGTCTGTGGTGTCATAAACAAGCTCGAGGCTGCCGTCTTCCATTCGGATGGTCATACCTGCTTTGATCTCGACACCGTTTTTATCAAAATACTGCATTCTTACACCTCTTTCTTAGGAAAAAAATAAAGGTACCGCATTTTTTTTGCGATACCTTCGTATTGGTGGATATTTAATTAGAATGATTGGCTGAATCCTTGAGAGGAATTATAGTTGGTCAGCGATTCTCCGGTCGCCTGTTCAAAAGCCGGCAACATGATCTTCTCGTACCGAGCGTTGATATATGCCTTGTAAAAATCCTTTTGTAAATCGGAGATATATGGTGTTTCATCGATAAACTGTTCGATCTGCTCCATATCAATCTTAGGCACGATTCGCACGATTGCTTCATTACAGTCGGCATATTCACCCGACATAAGGAAATCATAATAATTGACCTTTTGGCCACCCATCTTGATGGCTGATGTCGGGAAGCGGTAAATACGTGCATTCAGATCGTCTTCATTGGTAAGGACGTTTCGCATAACCTTTTCGTCCGCTTGGGGAAGAAGACAGCTTCCGCAGTCGAAAATCGGAGCAATCTCTGCCGTGTCGGTTTGGCGGTTGTAAAGGAATCCCCAGTTTCCGTTATGGCGATCAAAGTTACCAAGCAATGCATCTACTACAAACACATTCCAAAAGTGTTCGAGAAGCTTGCCGGGGTTCACGAACTGTTGCTTTTCAATGGATTCTAAAATATCCGACAGTTCTGTTCCGCTGCCGCCGTGCTCGGAATCAATTACCGTATTCTTGATGGAGCAGAAGTCATACAGCGTCTTTCCGTCTGCGGTAAAATCACCGCAAGCGCATACCACTTTTTCCTTGCCGCTTACCGTAAAAACTCCAAGCAGAGTCTGCTGTGCGGGAATGCCGAGCATATTAAAAATACTGCTTCCAAGATGCTCGCTGATGCAACTGTTGGTGTAGGAGAGATCGGTTGGCTTTTGAGCACCGGACGGAGGGAACTTCAGCATATACTGTCTGCCCTCGTATTCAACGGCAATCTTCTTACCGTTTGCTCCATTGTACGCCTTACCGAGTAATCTTCGGCAAGACGTGAAGTCTATTCTTTCTATCATACTGTTTGCCTCCATAAAAACTTTTGCCTGAGATAATCAGCGTGTGCAGATGTTATAACACCATCGCTGATTTCGGCAGCGTTAATACTGCCGTACAGTTCTCCCCACAGGCAATCGAGAAGCGTTGAACCGTTTTCAAGTGCTTCTTTATATGCGTCAAGATCCCTTTGTAAATAACCGGGCAAGCCGTACTCATAGGATCGCTCGATACTGCTTTCGGCAGTCTGTTCAGCCATTGCGGATTCCATTAAGGTTTCCATCGACACAGAGAGCACCGTTGCCAACTTGTATAAGGTTTCTCCCGAACACTTTTCGATGCGCGTCTTTCCGCTACAAATATCGTTCAGTGTTGCATGAGGTACACCGCTGAGTTTGGCAAGTCTGTATTTTGTCATACCGTTTTCGGTAAGTATTTCATTGATACTCATTTTCATCACCCACATATATTATATCGGTATACCGAAATAATGTCAATAGGATTCCCGAAAATGTCACAAATTATTTACCGAGGCGCCATTCAAAATACGGTTATGATTTGCGCTTACATTGATTGCGTGAAGGATTGACCTTGTTCATTGAGGAAGCCCTCATATTTTTCTTGCCATCTACCCAAGGTGCGGTTGATGGATTTATAGGTTTCAAGCCGATCCATCTCACCGAAGGTATCGTCTGCGATATCGAGTAGGGATACCAACTCGCTCAGACCTTCCTTCATCTTGTCGATACAGGCAAGGGCTTTTTCAGCGTGTTCAATGTCTTTATCCATTTCTGCTCCTTTCTTATAGCTGTACGAAGCCTTGACCGAAGAGTTCATCGGGACACCAATTCACGTTGAAATCCGACTCACCGATGCAGTCGCAATGACCGGACAGGAAGTCGGGATCCCGCTGTTCGCGCATCATCATATATGCCACCTCTTCGGGTGTTGCTTTGACCGTTTCACCTTCGCCGTAGAGGAAGGCTTGCGCTCTGACGTTCACGACGGTGTCTTCTGTGATCTCATCGAGGAATTCATGGTATGCGGTCCAACCTTCCAGGTCATCGGCTTCGTGAGGAAACCCTCCGACAAAGAACTCCGATTCGTTGTAGTCATCGCGCATGGTGACTTTGGAGAACAGGATTGCCATTACTCAATACCTCCCATCTTCTGATCGCTGAGATACTCGTCGAACTCATCGCCGTTCAGCATGAACCAATCGTCACCGCCGTGCCAGAAGCTGACGTACATATCGCCGTCTTCCACGCGGATCGAGCGTTGCTCCAAGCCTTCGCCGTATCCGTCCGAGCATTGACCTTCGAGCCAATCCTTGAACTCGGCTTCCTCTTCAGCCGTGAAGGGAGCAGTAAGCTCGGCGCGAATGCATCCGTAAAGGACGCCGTCAACGTTCTGTGTGCTGAAGTGTACCTCCTTGAGCTTTCCGACAGCTCCGTTGCTTCCATCGAAGTAAGCTGCGAGGTTATCTTCATCACGAGCATCTTCCAAGCGGATCATATCACGGATTCGTTCCTCGTAAGGAGCGAGGTAGCTGCCGTCATACTCGTCGGGATAGTCTTCCATGTTGCCGTATTCATCACGGCTGTACACGTTTGCAACCAAGGGACAGTAGAAGTATTCGGTAGTGTCTTGCATCCGAGCTTCGAGCATATACTTGTCAAACTCGGCTGTGGATGAGATCTTGCCAGACATCACAGCTTCCATAGCATCCAACTTATTTTGGTAGGGCAGGTTCTGATAGATCTCGCAAGTTGTGTTGATGAGGGAAAGCGTGTCGGTAGGAGAAATGAAAGAAGCGAGTTTCTTTTCGAACTCGCTGTTTCCAAAAATCTTCACTTTGATCGGTTCGTCCTCTTCATCCACGCACTTGATTTCATGCGCCGGTTTTCTGATGCCGATGGAGCCGAGGTGATCGGCCATAAGGTAACGCTTGCACGGAAACTCCATGACTAAGGTGTTGCCTTCGTTTTCGATAATTGCTGTTAACATTGCCTTTTCCTTTCTTTCGTATTTCGCTCTCACATACCTGAAATTTTCGAAATTTTATGGTATAATGAGAGTAATAAAAAAGCCCTTTCGAAGATGTTTCCACCATCAAAAGGGCTATGTATTTTGGGTTTGACCACAATTCTGACCAGTATTGAACAAATTGTGAACTCGCGCTTGGGTGACCAGTTTTGACCACAATTTTGACCAGTTTCAGCGATGTAACGCACGGAATTATCGGAATTATCGGGGGAAAAACGCCCTCAAAAGCGTAAAAATCGGGATAAAAAGAGCGTTTACCAAGCAAAATAAAGTAATTTTGCTCTTTGGGACCAGGATGCTGCAGGTTCGAGTCCTGTCACTTCGACCATATCGAGTGTTCATAACGAAAGTGATGAACACTCGATATTTTTTTGCCTATATTTGATTGTTTGGAGCAGAATTTCTGCTCTTTTTTGTTATGCTGTGGTAGGCAGATAATTCACCGCTACGCCTTGTCTGCTCTCAAGAGTTACCTTGCACTTTCTGTGCCATTCGGGAATTTGCAGACAGCCTACAAAGCGGTAATGGATGACCACGCGCTGTGTGCGGTTCTTGCCCGTTCCCTCGATCTGATAGACTTCGATCTTTTCGATCAGTTCACGAAGGATCACTGGGTTCAGCGTTTTCATCTCCATAAAGCTCCGTACCGCCTTGACAAAGTTCTCTTTGGTTTGTCGCTTCTCCGCAAGGCTATCGAGTTTTTCGCGTAAAGCAAGGATGTTTTTCTTGGTCTCATCCATCTCCACCTCATACTTGTGAGAGAGCTTCATAAACCATTCGTCCGAAACCTTGCCGTTTACGTTGTCCTCATAGATCTTTTCGTATAAGCGTTCGATCTCCTTGACTCTCGCTCTTGCGGTAGCAAGTGAAGATTCCGCAAGCTTTTGCTCGGTGGCAATATCTTTGTTGGTCTTGCTTTCAAGCAAAGTCGCAAAGGCTTCTTCTTCCTCGTCAAGAAAACGTGCGATGGTTTGAAGCTCTGCTATCACCACTTGCTCAATCGAATCGGCGCGTATATAGTGAGTGGACGGACAAGTGCCGCGATTGGCTCTGTAATTGGAGCAGTTGAAGTATTGAATTGACTTGTTGGGGTGATTGACGTTGAACCACAAGGGACTACCGCAATCGGCACAATAGAGCAATCC
>JAFTRQ010000117.1 GCA_017462125.1 Clostridia bacterium
ATGTGAGGAATGTATCTACTACGCTCGGCTCGCGTCCCCACCAGATCGGGAACCCAACAAATATAACGTCGTACTGAGCCATATCTTCTACCTTACTGCACACAGCGGGACGGCAGTCAAGATCTTGCATCTCAAGTGTGCTTCTTGATTTCTCGTTTCTCCAATCAAGGTCTGCCTTGGTGTAGGGCTTTTCGGGGCAGATTTGGAAGAGGTCTGCACCCTCTGCCTTGGCAAGCATACGAGCAACCTTTTCGGTTACACCGCTTGCGGAAAAATACGCAACTAAAATCTTCGACATAATTGTTCCTCCTAAATTTCATATTTTAAATTTATAAGATGCGATATACTCCATACCGTCTTTGCAGGGGATATTCGGCTCTTCGATCACAAGCTCGGTGCTAAAGCCTTGATCTTTTGCCGTAAGTTCGAAATGGCAAAGAGCAATGCCCATATCGATCTTCTGCATATCTATTCTGCCGCCACCGAAATTCTTTGAGCGTTGCAAATAGAAATGAGCTACATCATCCGCAACCACAATACGCCACGGCTGTTTGTTGACGGCAGACGGAGCAAGTCGTACCGTCTCGATCGGTAAGAACAGCTTGCCTGCCGCGTCGGCGGTCAAGGGCGTATCAAAGCTGTTCCAAAATGCGATCTCCTCAAAGAGAAAACGACTGTCAGCTTTCACACCCTTGCGCATCATCTTTTCCCGTACAGACATCTTTTTTGCGGGATAGCCGAGCGGGCTGACGCAAGGCATAACCTCATCCTCGGCAAGTTCCATCGCTTTTTCAAAAGCACCTCTGTCCATCGTGCCGCCGATCCAAACGGTGCCGATACCGAGCGACTGTGCGTACAGCACAAGCTTTTCAAAGGCGTAGCCGAAGGCTTCATTCAAATGCGGGGTATCTTTCATCTTTGCGCCAACATATAGATCTGTTCCAACAACTACGGGACAACTCATCTTTGGGAGTAGCTTAAATTCGATAGGATGTCCGTAGGGGTTATCAATACTCGCAATATAATTACAGAGTTTTTCTTTGTCTTCCGCAGTCAGCGCCCGACCGTCAAAGGTACGGACGCTTCGACGCTGGCGGACGAGCTTTTCCATATTATCCATTCTGTTTATTCCTTTCTATGATCGCTTCAACTTTATCCTTCTGTTCGAACAACACACAACCGCCGATATGCTCTCCCGTCAAAATACTCTCGCTTTGCAGGGCACGGAACAGATCGGACTTTAGTGCCTCTCGGAGTGAAGTCTCGCGCACGTTGATATCTGAATAGGGAGAGAACGGACAAGGCTCAGCTCCGCCGTGGGAGTTGATGTGGAAAAATCCTCTGCCTGCCGCAAGGCAACCGCCCGTGCTTTTTTCATCGCCCGGAAAGGTAATGAATATCATATCGGGGTAGGATGCGCGAAGATGTGCCATATTCCGCTCCATCAGAGCGCGATCCTCGTCGGTGGGAGCAAGAGATGCTGTGGATGCGCTGACAGGAACGTACTCTACGTAGAATACGACCTTGCAACCGCGGCTATTCAGATCCTCCACAAAATCGCGGGAGAATACCTCGCCGAGATTTTCACAGGTAACGGTGACCGACGCGCCGAAGATCAGATGATTTTTCCGCATCCGCTCCATACCGTCAATGAGCCTTCCGTATACACCTTCGCCACGGCGGTAATCGGTCTTTTCCTTATGCCCTTCAATGCTGAACACGGGAACGAGATTACGGTGCTTTTC
>JAFTRQ010000118.1 GCA_017462125.1 Clostridia bacterium
AAACCATTTTCATTATACTCGGAGGTTTAGCTCTTTTCAACCTTTTTTCTTTCGGGCTTGCTTTTAGCTCGCCCTTTTTATTGTTGCTCCGCTCTTTTCCTGCTCCCCCGGTAGAACCGGGGGTTTATTTGGTTGCCAAAACAAATCGGCAGAGAAAACAATATCTCTGCCGATTTTCATTTCATTTTACTCCAAAAACGCTTTGATCTCCTCTATTCGCTCTTTGGCGGTCTGTCTGCCGATCTCGTAGACGGCTTTCAGCTTTTCGGGGTCCTTTTCCACCTTTTTAATGGGCAGCTTAAAGGGCGGGCGAATGACCAGAAGCTCGCCTTTCTCTTCCCTCTCGTCGATATAATCCATCGTCTCGTTGTAGACCCGATAGCGCTCCTCAAAGGTCTTGACGAAGGCGGGATATTTTCCGTACCTTGCCTTCATAAGCGGAACGATCTTATCACGGCTTTTTCTGTAGCCTTTCGGCTTGGTCAGGACCGCAACGTTTCGGTCATATCCGATGCTCTCGAAAAAGCGGATCGGAACCGCATCGGCAACGCCGCCGTCAAGCAATCTTTTTCCGCCCACCTCCACGATCTGCGACACCAGGGGCATGGATGCCGAGGCGCGGATCCAATCAAATCCGCCGTCCTGCCATCCCTCGTATCTGTGGTAGACCGCCTCGCCGCTCTCCACGTCGGTGCAGGTAACGTAAAACTCCATAGGGTTGCGCTCAAAGGTGTCAAAATCAAATTTATCGTGCTTCAAGGGCACCTCGTCGTAGCAGAATTCGGTGCTGTAGATATTGCCTGTCTTCAGCAAGACCCGCAGGCCGCAATACCGCTTATCGCGAACGAATTTCGTATTATATCGGATCACGCGCCCGATCTGCTTTGATTTATAGTTGCACCCGAAGGCGGCTCCCGCCGAAACGCCGATGACGCCGTCGTAGGCGATGCCGTTTTCCATCATCACGTCGATCACGCCTGCGGTGAACATACCCAGCATAGCGCCGCCCTCCAGAATCATTCCCTTTTTCATAGGCTTCAGATCTCCATCACGTCGCCGTCGGCAGGTGTCAGCACCTCAAAGGCATACTTGCCCTTGATCGCCTCGATATCGCCGTATTTGGCGACAGGAAAAACGTGAGAGAAGATCACCCGCTTGGCGCGGCAATCCTCAAGGTAGGGGGCAAGCTCCGTCATACCGAAATGCGCCATCTCGCAGACAAAGCCATCGATCTCCTCCTTGATGATCTCGGGCACGTCCTCACCCTTCAGCCAGCCCGAAAAGTCGCCGCCGAAGAGCACTCTCGTCTCGCCCTCGGTGATCAGGATCGAGTAGGAATTGGGCATATGCTTGGTGGGGATATACTCTGCCTTGATGTTTTCGTCCTCGTAGACAACACCTGCCGCGGGAACCTTCATATGAAGTCGGTCGTGCTCGAAGGTGCCGCTTCCCGAGGTCTCGAGCCAGCGGAGCGTGGCGTCAAGATGCGCCTGCTCGGTGATGAAAAAGTCGGCGGAGCTCTGCTTATAGTACCAATTCATCAGGCTGATCAGATGCACCATTCCCGCGGTGTGGTCGCCGTGGACGTGGGTTGTAAAAAGCGCGCGGAAATCGTTGATATTGCCGCCGTAGCGCAGGATCATTTCCGCCGCGGGGGCGCCTGCGTCGACCATATAGATTTTTCCGCCCGATTCGATCATATAGCAGCTGCAGAAGCGGTCAGCCGCGGGGACACCGTGGGAGGTGCCGACAAATGTGATTTTCATAATTGGTTCCTTTCTTGGGGGTATGTGTGAATTGATTTCTTTTCCAAAACCATTTTACCACCAAACTCCTTCATTGTCAACAGAATTTATAATTCGCGAAGGCGGACGGGGCGGCAAATGTCCGATATTTACCAACAATTTGTCTTGTTCTTACCGACAAAACGCTTGACAGGCACTCATTTTGATGGTACAATATTATCAAAACTTCACCCCTTGGAGGTACGGTATGCAGGAAAGTGACATCAACACGATCAACAAGCTGAATATTCCGATCACGGGCGGCACCGACTCGCCCGACACCCCAAACGTGCTTTGGCTCAGCTCCTTTTGCTCAGAAAACAAGGACTCGCTGAACTTCCGCCCCCACAATCACACCTTTTTCGAGGTGCATTTCGGCACGCAAGGCAGCATCTGCTACCGCTTTGACGACGTGGAGGTGACCGTGGACGAGGGCTCCTACGTTCTGATCCCGCCCCACTGCATCCACTGCATCACCAGCCACACCGAGGACTTTCAGAAGGTGACCCTGTCCTTTGAGGTCACCCCCGAATCCGACCTTTATTACTCCCTTATGGCAATGACCAAGCGCGCCTGCCCCACAGGGCCCGATCTCGGCACGTCTCTCGACTTCATCATTCGCCGCGCCACGGTGAGGACCCCTTATATGGAGTCGATCATCAAGTGCAGGATCGCGGAGGCGGTCTATCTGATCGCCGCAAGCTCGGCCTACCGTCCCGCCTCGATGGCAGGCATCGTCATCTACGACCCGAGGGTGCTGAAGGCGAAAAAGTTCATTGAGGACAACCCGCAGATCTTTCTGACCTGCGACGAGGTGGCTCAGCACTGCCGCCTCAGCCCCAAGCAGCTCGGCAGACTCTTCTATCAATATGAAAGCTGTTCCCTCTTAGCCTTCATCCACGGGCAGAAGATCGAGTCGGCAAAAAAGCTGATCCGCGAGTCGGGCGAGCTGTTTGAGATCATCAGCGAAAGGCTTGGCTTCTCCAGCGTCAACTATTTCGGCAAATTCTTCGCCCGCTGTACGGGTATGACCCCGGGCGAGTACAGAAAGAGCACCGAGGAGAAGAAGTAAACCTATTACATTTATCGGACTTTCATTTATACATTTCAGACAACCTCTTGCAAAGCTGTGGGGTTGGTGTTATAATTACAATTGAGATATTTTATCCTGAAATCCAATCGAAAGGATGATTTTTTTATGAAACACAACCAAATCAAGCTACTTTCCCTGCTATTGGCGCTAGTCATGGCAGTGGGCATTCTTGCCTCCTGCAAGGGGCCTGAATCGGACACCGAGGTCGAGAGCGAGCTCCCCACCGAGACCGAATCGGCTACGGTATCCGACACGGAGCAGACCACCGAAGCCGAGAGCGATGCTATTGAGCTCGAGACCGTAAAGCCCTACGTCTCCCATCTCGAGGGCGGCGACAGCGCGCTGATCGAGCTGGCCGACTACTTAAAGAACAGCGTAAACTCCTACTTTACCGATTCCTCCCGTACCGCGTTCGTGATGGAGAACCAAACGGTCTCGGTCACCTACGATATGGAGAGCACGGGCGCTAAGCAGGTGGCAAGCATCAAGACCCCCGGCGGCAAGACCTACATTGAGAACACCATGGACGTCTTCCTGCGCATGAAGGACGGCAGCACCTACCTTGCATCGGGCTCTGCCGATGACAGCACGGCAAACATCTACCGCTTGGGTTACTACTATTACGACAACCGCATCGAGGGGCAGAGCTTTGTTGGCGAGCCCAATATCACAAAAGAGCAGGCCATCAACCATCTCGCAGTAAAGCGCTTCAATATGACCAAGCTGGTCTCCAAGAAGAACGATATTCTCAAGGTGAAGGTCACCGACAACGAGGACCCCTGGCTCTCCTTTGCCAAGGTCAACTTCTCTGCCGAGGAATACAATATGCTCAGCGTCACCGTGAAGGCGGACGCGCAGTTCTCGGGCACGGTGGGTCTTTACATCATCGCGGGAGAGGCTTCGGGCAGCGAAAACTTTACAAGCAGCCAATCCTCCTCCTTCAGCATCAACACCGACGGTGAATTCCACACCTATCTGATCCCTCTTGAAAGCATCAACGATTACAACGGCACGGTGACGGGCATCCGATTCGACCCCAACACCAACCGCGGCGCCATCGACGCTACCTTTGAGATCAAGGAGCTGAAGGCTGTGAAGGTGGAAAGCAACGGCGCGCCCATCGACCCCAAGGTCAGCCGCCACTTCGGTATGTATTCCGACAAGCTGCACCAGACCCTTCAGATCACCACCCACAAGGACGTTGAGGGCGTGGATGCCATCGGATTCATCACCCGCATCGACGCGGCAACCGTTGACAAGATCATCCTCAAGGATAAAAACGGAACCCATGAAAGCCTTGACGGCGCAGATATGGCAAGCCTTGAATACATCGGCTTTGACATCAAGGACGCGGGCGTATTCGGTCTGATCCTGCCCTACGACGGCGCGGGCGGCACCATGAGCGTGTCATTGACAGACGGTCAATACGTGATCACGCAGGAAAAATCCCCCGAGGGCGGCAAGCTGATCGCCGCTGTGGAGGGCTCCAAGAACGCCGACGACTTCTATATGGGTCACCGCATCTACAACGATTACACCCACGACTTCGACAGCTTCCTCAAGGCCGCCGAGGAGGAAAGACATCCTCTTGGCGAGGAAAACTTCATTATAGACGAGGATGCCTCCACCTTCGGAGATTTCGTATGCTACGATTCCCTGCGCGGCATCTACACCCTGAAGATCGACGGTGTGGACGGCTTCTCCCCCCACTACCTGCTTCACAACAACCGTCAGTACAACGTGACCTTCACCGTCAAGGGTGACGGCAGACAGATCTATCTGATGGCGCAGTACGACGGCGGCGCGCTGGAGTGCGCGGCGATCCTCAATGCCGACGGAATGCTGATCCCCGTTCCCCTTGAGGTGGGCAAGAACTTCAGCGATGCCACAAGCTTCTTCGACGTGGACGACGCGCGCTTCAGCGAGACCATCCTCCCCATGATCGCATCCAAGGAGGAAAACACCTATTCCATCGTCAACATCTATCACAAATGGGGCGCGTATCTCTTAAAGCAGATCTCCTTCATCACCTACTACGCTCCCTATTACCACCTTTCCACAGGTGTTCACGAAAGCAACTGTATCATTCCCTACTATTTCACAAAATCCGGCAACAACCTCAATATGCTGCCCGACCACAGAGCGATGTCCTCGCCTCTCTGGAACACCGACCCCCAGCACACCTACTGCGGTAACCACTACTATCTGCAGTACACCGATGCCGAGGGCAACTACAGCGCAAGCGAGAATATCCGCGACGTGATAGGCTCGTACGGTCCTACCTATGCCGACGTGACTATGGATTATATCTCCTACGACGGCAAGATAAAGGTCACCTATAATCATATGGAGATGCCTCAGACCGACGAGAACCGCGCTTACTACGAAATGAAATACGAGGTGCTTGAGGATATCAGCTTCGCCGATTTCCTCCACGATTTCTCCTTCTACAGCGCCACCAGCAACGACCCCACAGGCCTTTACACCAAGGTTGGTTACCTCGATCAGAACAACAAATCGCAGGTGGCGACCGCCGCTATGGGTGACGAAAGCTTTACCTTCGTCCTCGGCGACAATTGCCCCTACGTTTCCTTCTTCGATATGCCCGACAGCACCGACACCCGCGGCTACTCCAACCTCTCCTTCTTGATCTACAACTACAGCTTCACCATCGGCGGCAAGGCGGCAGAGCCCTCCTTCGCGGTGGTCAATACCCACGGTAAGATCGCGATCTCCCTGAATCTTGGCGAGGTCACGTTGAAGGCAGGCGACAGCTTTACCGTCAACGCCATCATCATGCCTTGGGGCTCGCAGGAATCCGACTATTCGGGCGCGGCTCCCGACAAGAACGTCCGCGACGTGAGAGAAAACACCCTGCTTGATCCCGTCAAGGCAACTCCCGTGGCAGATTGCGAGAGCGTTTCCACGGTATTCCTCCCCGCTGTCAAGACCACCAACGGCAAGAGCGCCGAGTTTACGCTCAGCGGCGGTGAAAACAATATCACGGTGCGCGTCTTTGGCTTCAACAAGCTGACCGTTCCCGTCATCGAGGAAAAGATCGACGGCAAGTGGACGGAGGTCAAGCTTTCCTCGATCCACACCCCCGACGGCATGGGATACGGCTATCAGTACGACGGCTATATGGTATTTTATGACGGCGACGGCACCTTCTCCTACTCCTTCGTCACTACTATGAAGGACGGCGCCGAGCGCACCTTCCGCGTGACCGCCGACACCGATTTCGACGGCTGGAAGGAGGTTGTGGTCGAGGATAAGGAGCCCTTCTACTTCGACGCGGAAACCATCGCGCTCCGCGCAAAGCAGAATCCCCGATTCACCAAGGTCGAGCAGCTTGAGGAGAACGGCAATGCCTTCGTCCGCTTCGCAGGCTCCACCTCCGAGGCGTACGTCTCGTTCTTCGCAGACAATAAGGAGGTCACAGGCGACCTTCTGGTGATCAAATACCGCGTTCCCGCAAGCAATCCCAACAATCTTGCCTCCTGGAACTTCTTCACAAGCACGGTCAACAACACCCCCGTGGCAGCGGATTCCCATTGGGCGGCAGGTATGATCGTCTCGGACGGCCAGTGGCAGGTCATTGTGGTCGATATTTCGGGTCACGGCAAGGAAAGCTTCAAGGCAAACAGCGACGGAACCTATTCCGTCAACTATCTCCGTCTCGACATCTTCAACGAGGCGGTCAACGCGGCAACGGTTTGCGACATCGAATACGTTGCGCTCTTCGACAGCATGGACGAGGTCTGGGCGCACAACGCCGATATGGCGAAGATCATGCTCTGCACCGCGCAGGAGTCCTCCGAATACCTGACGAACCCCTCCGCAGAGTAATTTCTCGGAATCATACCCTTCCCCCCATTTGACGAGCGTCAAATGGGGGGTTTTTACGTTTCCGACGGACGGGGCGCGGCTTAGGGGAACTTTTGAAAAAGTTCCCCTATAACCCCTCAAAACTTTCCCAAAAAACAAGCTCCGTTTGCGTGTTGAAGCGAAGTGAAGACCAATTTCATCATTGCAGGCGAAGAGATACTTTGAAAAAGTTCCCCTATAACCCCTCAAAACTTTCATAAAACAAATTATAAAAAATATTTTCCAAAAACCTATTGACAAATTAATTTTTTTGTAGTATAATATCAAGGTCGTCGCAAGACGGTGTATGTGGATTAGCAAAAAGCCCACCTCGGAGACCTCACTCCGTGTAAAAATTAAAGAGGGGCTAAGAATATGCGAGAGCAGTCGCTAAGCGACGGCGGAACGTTAGCAAACGAAGTTTGCGTAGGCAGACCGACGTTGCGAAGCCTTTGCGAAGCAACTCGAATAGCAAAACGAAGTTTTGCGAAAGCGCACAGCTTGAGGGGCGTGTGGTTTACACTTTTCTCCTCGGAGACCTTCTCCGTGTAATAAATCAAAGGTGTTTCAATATGCGAGAGCAGTCGCTAAGCGACGGCGGAACGTTAGCAAACGAAGTTTGCGTAGGCAGACCGACGTTGCGAAGCC
>JAFTRQ010000119.1 GCA_017462125.1 Clostridia bacterium
AAGTTTCAACGCCTCCATACATCTGTCAAAGGTCAGACCGTGGTCGTAGTGGACAACCACGGGCACCTTTGCCCTCTTCGCCGCCGCAATGACCGAAGGCGCGATCAACTGAAGCTCGCCATACGGCAAAAGAACCTCGGCGGTGCCGATAACTACGGGAGAATTCAGCTCTTCAGCCGCTTCGATAACCGCTTGAAGCATATCGCTGTCGGTAGTATTGAAAAGACCGACCGCATATTTGCCCTCCTGGGCTTTTTTTAATACGTCATTTAAATTTACAAGCATATTTTTTGTTCCTTAATTAATTTAAAATTGGATATGTCACCTCAAGTGACTGATTTTTTCAAAATTTGATTTATTTATCAATAAGAGATTTCAATGCAACCCATGCTCTGGGCATGGATATTGAGATAAATTTCAGCGTATCCGTCACGGATATCGACCTTGAGGGGCTCGTTGCTCCAAGCGTCGAAATATTCCGCTCCTTCTGTGTGCTTCACGCGCAAAATCTTACCGCGATAGGTTGTGTATGCGCGGTTGTATACGGTATAGACGTCTCTGCCCTTTCCGGGGAACTTGTTCATGCAGATAGCTGGCGAGAGGGTCTCGATCATAGTCTCGGGGTTGTCCGAGGAGAAGCAATCGGCATATTTTTTCTTTAAGCCGTATGCCTTACAGATAAATTCGTGACCCGCAGATTCCTCAAGATCCCAAAGAGAATCGTAAATCGCCTCACCGTTGAAGAAGGTGAACTTCTGGGGATGCCAGGAGAGGTTTCGCATCGCCATAGGAAGATTCAGCTGCACTATCTTGGGGAATGCGAAGCGGTACATATCGGTCAGCACTCGGCTGTATCTGTTGTCGCCGTCGTTTGCTTGCCAAGCCGTTTCTATCATATCCACCACCGTATCAATGATGGAATAGGAAATATTACAGTCGATATATCTAGCGTTGACGTCAACCGCCGCGTACTCGCCGTAAAGCACCACGTCGTGGGGCATTATGTCTTTTAAGCGTGATATGAAATTGCGGTCGGTCTTAAGAAGATTTGACGGGACCTCATGACCGTGATGCTTGCCGTAGCAACGGTTTTCAACACGAAGGCTGAATTCGTCGACGTAAAGTATTGGCACTTGAATCTCCGAATAGACTCTTGGGTACATCTGCAGAGCGAATTCTCTCCAATCCTCGCTTGCGTGGCACATACGGAAGCTGTCACCCGCAATACTGATATTTGAGCCGTTTGCTCTCTCAACCATAAGGTGCTTGAATTTCTCGTATTGGGGATAGAAATCCGTCAGCAGAGTGGGATGGAGATAGACCGAGGATTTTACGCCGGTCTTATCCATAAATTCGTGAAGCGCACCGCGCAGGTTTTCAAGCCCGCCGTAGTCATCGTACTCACTCTGATTGTAATTGCCCCATTTCTGAATGAAAGTACCATCTGCCTTAAAGCGGTTTGCCCAAGCCCACATATGGAGGATGTCGGGATAGTAGCCCGAGAGCTTCTTTTGCTCTTCAAGGATATCAAGATAGTTGAATTTGTCCTTATCCTTTTCGTACCAGATGGGAAAGCGGCACATATCTTCTGTCTCAAAGAAATCGGTGATCTCTGCCAAGAGCCAGAAGCATTCTCTGTACCATTGCTTGTCCTGACAGTGATAGGGCTCATACCAGGAGTCGAGCCATGTTTTATAAATGCTAAACGACTCGTGCCAATCTCCCGCATGGGCGGAAAACAGAGTGGGAGAGCAGACGAAGGTGTCGCCTGCGGCTATCTCGCCGTATATTTCGGGATATTCCACGTAGAGAGATATATTTTCCTGCTTTTCAAGTGCATATTTACGGACTACAAGCTCACGCTCTCTTGTGGTCAAGGCAATACCGCCCTGCTGACCTTTGCTGTAGACATCCATAAACTGCATTGGGAAGGAGGGGGCTGATTCTTCATAAATATAAACGGTTTCGTTACTGTCGATGTTCTGATACTTGGGCATAAAGTACCAGCTGTCGGCTCTGTCGGCATACTCTAAGCCACGGATATAGGGGAAGATGATGCCTTGACGGAGTGCCTTTTCGGTAGGATTCTTGATGCTTACGTTCCAAAGAATATCGTTTGCTCCCTCAAATTCCGCGGTGACGGTGAATTCCAGTCCCTCGCGTGTAAGCGACAAGGTTGCCGTATTGTCGGTGACGGCACAGCCTGTGACCGTGAAATCGGCAAATATGGTCGCTCCGTGGACGGTCTTGATGACCGAATCGGGGGTGAAGCTGAGAGATGGGGTGTACCCATTTTCAAATCGGTCGAGGTAAAGACCCTTGGTAAGGTCAAAGCTCATAAGTAAGGCGCCGTTTTTCAGTGTCAGACGGTTATCTTCAAGAGTTATCTTCTTTTCTCTGTCGATCTTGTGCTCGATCTTTTCGGGAAGGTCGGGGATCAGAAGCTCGGGGAAAAGACGCTTGCCCGTCTCGTTTACCGTCAGGGCGACGAGGGAAAGATTGTTGTCAAGGTGACGGTTGCGGAAGATGACCTTCTCTACCGCGCTTCCGTCGGTGGGGATCGCGTAAAGCGAGAGGTCGCCGCTCATTCCGTGCTTGCCCTGTGTTACGTTCAAGGGGAGCGAGAGGTCGCGTCTGCCGTCGGTATAGACGGTCTCAACGGCGAAGCCCTCGATATCGTCGATGAAAAGGGGCTTTGTGACCTCGTTTCCGTATGCACCGAGGATGGTGGTTTGTGACGCGAAGCCGCAGCGCTGATATCTTCTGCCGCTTATTGCCATAAGAAAGTAAATTTCACTGATCCTTTTGCCGCCAAGCTCAATTGCCGTCTCTCCGTCACGGCTGACGGGACGGCAGATGCGTCTCTTTGCGTCCACGCCGAAATTCTTGATGATCTCCTCGTTTTCGGCGGGTGGAGGGGGAGGAACTATGCAGTTGAGCCCATTGGTCGCGACCTTGAATGGAATATTGTGTAAGGAGATATTCTCTCTGTCGAAAAATCTGCCGCCGCCAAACTTTACGTCGAATTCGTCACCGTAAAAATTGCCATTGAACTGCTTCGAAATATCGATTACCGTAAGGTCTTTGGAGGTCTCTGTCATGTCGCTCGCGCAATAGGCGGGAAGCTCGTCATCGGAGCAAGTGTATATTTTATGTATTGTAAATTCGATTTTTTTGCGCTTGCCGTGACAGAAAGTGAAGCGCAATTTGTTGTATGTTTTCTCGGGCATCTTGACCGAGATTGTGTAGCGTCTGCCGTCGGTTGTCATATCGTCGCAGGTAACGAGCGGGATATTGTTTCCATCATTGTCAATGGCGAAGATGCAAGGGTGGCGGTGAATGCTTGGTCTGCGCCAGCCCATGGTGCTGTATTCCATCACGAAATAGCCCTCGGAAACAAATTCGCCTTCAGCGAAAAGCGAATAATCGGGCTTGTAGGGCGGCATGGTGACAGTGTAGTCGATGCCGTCCGAGATGCGGTCAATAATGCCGCTTCCCGAAGAGAATTTCAGCTTTTTCAGATCTGTCATAATGCTTCTTCCTTTCTGATCATATAACTATTCACTTGGGATGTTAAATTGCAATTTATCAATCATTATTGTGACGGAGCTTTAAAATATAATATTCATTTCCTTGAGAAGCTCGTCGATCTTGGCTTCGCTGACCATACCGCCGATAGAATCGGGGGCAGATAGCGAAACCGTTGCCGCCTTGGAGGCAAGTGTAAGTATTCCCATCTCCTCAAGTCCGCGATAGATGCCGATAAGTGCGCCTGCGCAGAATGCGTCGCCTGCTCCGGTCTTGCCCTTAATATATCCCCCCGGAAGCTCCCATGAGGGAAACTCGAAAAAACCGTTATCGGAGAGACAAACGCAAATCTCGGGCATATGGATGATAATTCGCTCGGAAACGCCCATGTCCTTAATAGCGCGGGCAATTATTTCAAGATTTTCGCGTTTTGGTTCAATTTCCGCGATCATTCCGGCTTCAAGCTCGTTGATAATCACGTTATCCACGTATTTGAGACAGCTTTTCACGATGTGATAGCGATCGCTGTTCTCGCTGACTAAGTCAATGGAGGTCTTGATGCCCATTTCCTTCGCGCGCTTGAGAATTCTTTCTCCGTCGCCGCCGTCTACCTTGTCAAGAAGCAAAAAGTAGCCCAGGTGAAGCATTTTTGCGTCAAGATTCTCAAAATCAACGTCGTCATAGCCGAAATCGGCGCATGCACCGGGGTAGGTAAAGAAGGTTCTCTGCCCTCCCACAATACTCATAACGTCGGTGAAGCTGGTGGGTAGCCCGCCGCGTACCAAAAGCGAGGTGTCAACTTCGTTTTCTTTAAGAGTCTTCACCAAAAAGTCGCCATCACCGTCATTTCCTATCTTTCCAACGACTTTTACGGGTATAGTGGGATCGACTCGCTTGATATCAATGCCCACGTTGGGGACTGCGCCACCGACCGCGCGGGACACCGACAAGATCTTTGTCAATTCGCCCGAGGCGGGGTAAGCCGAGATCTGATTGATCTTATCAACCAGAACTGTTCCCGCCACGGCGATTCCTGTTTTATTTGCCATATAAATCAGTTGCACTCCGCAACAAGGGGACCTGCCAGCTCGTCAAGGAAGAAGAGCTTACCCTTGAGGGTGGGGATGTAGGAGCTTGTGATCCAAGGGGTCTTGCCGTGACGGAGAGTCATCCAGAGGGAAAGTCCCTGCCACTGCATACCTCTGCCAAGTGTACCGTCAGCGCCGCCGATAGCATAGTCAGCCTGAAGGAAGATGCCGGGGCCGATAGTGTTAGCTCTGCAAGGAACGAGAGTTGTTCTCGACTTGAAGCTGGTCAGCGCGTTCTGCTCAACTGTGAGAGGATGGATCTTCGCGCCGATTCTATAGGGCGCCTTCTCCCACTCAGCAACAGTCTCATAATCTGCCGCAAAGGTGGGTTCCCAGAACGCAATATGGCACATTCTGCCAATTCCGTAGACGAGAACGAGCTCAGCGCCATCTGCCTTAAGAGCCGCGATCTTCTCGGGGTAGGTGGGAAGATTTGTTTTTGTTGCAAAGTTTCTCTGATCCTTGGGAACGGTCAGCTCGCCGAGAGGATTGAAGAGTGCCTGCTCCATAGCGTACTGGAAGGAGCCGGGGTTGTCGCTGGAGAGCGTATTGCCCTCGCCGTCCGCCCACTCGTCCATATTGAAGGTGTAGACGTGGTCGCAGGAGATATTCCACTCCTTGAGGAAGTAGACGACCCACTTGTACATTCCCATAGGACCGACGGGGAGGATGAAGGCGATCTTCTCGCCTCTGTCC
>JAFTRQ010000120.1 GCA_017462125.1 Clostridia bacterium
AGGATGTTGAAACGGGCGGAAATGCGGCTCCGCTGCGTTTTGTCCGTGAGACCCTCTCCCCCTTGAGCGGCGTTCTTTTGGTTCGTTTTCTGTCGCTGATGACAGAAAATGAACACATAAAGACACCCATAAATTGCAATTTATCTCATTTAAAAATCAGGCGTATATTTCTTACTTGACGAATCGACGCTTTGAAAATAGCCTTCAAAGCCAAGCTCGTCGGCAACCTTCATTACGCTGTCGTATTCAAATTTCGTCAATCTGCGGCAGAGGTTTTTGTGCTCGGCACAACCCGAAGAGACGTAAAAATCGGGGGTGTATTGACTCATAAGGCTCACTCGCAAATTATCCGCTCCGAATTTGTTTGCAAGATGCTTCAAGACCGCGATCGAGTCGTTTCTGTGACTCGGCAAAACGAGATGGCGGACAAGCACGCCGCATCGCATCAGTCCCCGCCCGTCAAATTGCGGCTTACCCGTCTGACGGAGCATTTCCCCAAGTGCCTCGGTGGCCACCTCCAGATAATCGGATGCCGAGGAATAAGCCCGGGCTACTTCGCCGTCAAAATACTTGAAATCGGGCAGATAGACGTCGACAAGACCGTCCAGCATACGGAGGCTTTCTACGCTCTCATATCCTCCGCTGTTCCAAACCACAGGGACGGAAAGCTTCGGCTTGATCCTTTCCAAAATCCGTGCAAGTCTTTTTGTATAATGAGTTGGTGTGACAAACTCCACGCACTCGGCGCCCTGCTCTGTCAGGTCAAAGATCATCACTTCAAGCTCACCGTCGGTCGTCAAGGCTCCCTTATCGCCTCGGCTGATGTCAATATTCTGACAGTACAGGCATCGCAGATTGCATCCCGAGAAAAAGACAGTTCCCGCACCGTGCTCTCCCGCGATGCAAGGCTCTTCCCAATTGTGTATCATTGATTTTGCCACTAAAAATTCGTCGGGCGCGCGGCAAAAGCCAAGCTGACCCTGCGCTCTGTCTGCAGAGCAATCTCTCGGGCAGATATTACAAGCCACGCTATCCCTCCAATCAAAAATTCTTTTCGTAAGACAACTATATCAAAATTCACGCCGCAAGTCAAGAGATTCGGCAAATTTTGTCCATAAAAAACTCAAAAATGGCTATCTTTTTGCAAAAAAATATAGTACAATAGTCTTAACATCTAACGCAAAGGAGAAATTATCCTATGAGACAGATAAAAGCAGATATAAATGCCAAAAAGGGTCGGCTTAACCGCTACTTTTCAAGATGCATCGGCGCGGGCAGAGCTGCGGAGGTTATGCGACACACCGCATATGAGCAGTTAAAGCTAATACAGGAGGAATGTCCCTTTGAATATATCCGCTTCCACGGGCTTTTCCACGACGAGATGGGCATCGTTCACAGGAATGACGACGGATCGCTTTTCTTCAACTTTCAGTATGTAGATATGCTTTTCGATTCGCTTCTCGACGTCGGAATTCGTCCTCTGGTCGAGCTCGGTCTTATGCCGGGAGAGCTTCGAAGCGGCGACGACACCGTATTCTGGTGGAAGATGTACAAAACTCCGCCAAAGGACTACGGTGAGTGGGAGCAGCTTATTGATGCTTTGGTTCGTCACGTAACAGAGCGTTACGGTGAAGAGGAGATCAAAAAGTGGTACTTCGAGGTTTGGAATGAGCCCGATCACCCAAGCTTTTTCCGCTCCGATGATAGAATGAATGATTACTTCAAGATATACGCAAGTGCCGCCAAGGCGGTCAAAAAGGTGAATCCCGAATACAAGGTTGGCGGCCCCGCGACGGCAGGACTTCGTTGGATTCCCGAGATCATCGCGTATTGCCGCGAAAACGACGTCCCTCTCGACTTTATTTCGGGTCACTACTATTGCCTCAAGGGTGACTTCGACCCCGACGGCAAGGTGCGCCTCGTTATGAACGACCACGCATATCTCTCGGGAACGATAAACAAAGTAGGCAAAGAAACGCACGCGGAGGGCTATCCCCTGCTGATCACCGAATGGTCGGCGTCCTATTCCTCCCGCGACCCCGTTCACGACAGCTATTTCTCCGCGCCCTTTATCCTCCGCATCATCAAGGAGTGTGAGGGGCAAGCCGATATGCTCTCCTATTGGGTCTATACCGACGTTTTTGAGGAGGTGGGCGTGGGCAAGACTCCCTTCCACGGCGGATTTGGCCTTTTCAATCTCCAATCTCTCAAAAAGCCGGCATATCACGCTTACGCTATGCTGAATTCTCTCGGTGACGACGAGCTTGCCTGCGACGATAAAAACGCTTACGTATGCCGCAAGGAAAATGAGGTCCAAGTGCTTTTCTGGAACTCGGTGATCCTCAAGCAGGACGCGCCCAACGTGGAATTTTTCACCCGTCCTCTGCCCGCAAAGGAGATAGAGGATGCAAGGGTTACCCTTTCGGGATTTGAGGCAGGCAAAGCATACGAGGTCAAGGTAGAAACCGTGGGCTACAAAATGGGCGACGTTTACAATGCATACCTTGATATGGGACTTACCGACACGCCTACAAGAGAACAGACCCATGCTCTTGCGGAGGCATCGAAGCCGAAGCAGACAAGCTTTTCTGTGAAGGCAAACGCCGATGGCGTGCTCGAGCTCACACTTCCCCAAAGCGAAAACCAAGCAGATCTTGTTAAGATCAAATTATAATTGACAACCGTTCTCCGTTATGCTATAATGATTATGGTCATCATTTTGGCATAACGGAGAATTTTATGAAGATTGAAAACATTTCCACCCCCGCACTTATCGTAAATAAATCTGTATTCGACAAGAATGCGGAAAGAATGAAGGAGCTTTTGAAAAACAGCTCTCTTTCTCTTCGTCCTCACTACAAATCTCACAAATGCGCCACCATCGCCCACAAGCAGATAGAGGACGGGGCCGTGGGTATGACCTGCGCAAAGCTTGACGAGGCAATTGACCTTGCCGACTGCGGCATTGAGGATGTTTTGATCGCGAATCAGATCACGGATAAACAAAAGATCTCCCGACTTGCCCATCTGGCAAACGTCTGCAGGCTGACCGTCTGCGTAGACGACAAAGAAAACGTGGCGGACATCGAACGCGCGGCGGAATTGGCAAGCTCAACCGTGCATTGCCTGATCGAATATGAGATCGGAATGGAGCGTTGCGGCGTCGCAACAAAAGAAGATGTTGCCGCTCTTGCGGAATTTATTAATCAATGTCCTCATCTTGTCTTTGACGGAATTCAAGCCTATGCAGGTCACCTGTCCCACACCGTATCGGAAACCGAAAGACTTGAAAGAACACAGGCGAACACCGAAAAGATCAAGGAGCTTCTAAACTATCTCGACGGGAAGGGCTTGCACGCCCGCACACTTTCGGGCGGAAGCACGGGAACCTCTCTGATCAAGGCCAAGGAAGGGCTCTACACAGAGCTTCAGGCCGGAAGCTATCTCTTTATGGATTCCACCTACAGAGAATTGGGACTTCCCTTTGAGAACTCGCTCTTTATCCTCACCACCGTGGTCAGCGTCAACGAAAGACTTGTTGTAGTTGATGCGGGTGTAAAATCCTGCGGCGTTGATCAGGGAATGCCCGTCCCCGTTGGCTTTAGCGTCTCCCACATTGTAGACAGCGAGGAGCATCTTCAGCTGCATAATCCATCGAAGCAGCTCAAGATCGGCGATAAGGTATTGCTGATCCCCGCCCATTGCTGTTCCACAGTCAATCTCCACGACCGCCTCTATTTAGTCGAGGGGGACAAGGTAGTCGACAGGCTTCCCGTTACGGCAAGAGGCTGCTTCCATTGATAAGGAGACCGTTATGAATCATCTCTCCAACCTCCACACGCACTCCACCTTCTGCGATGGGAAAAACACCCCCGAGCAGATCGTTATGGCGGCGATCGACAAGGGCTTTTCCGCAATCGGCTTTTCGGGTCACGGGTACACGCCCTTTGACCTCAGATACTGCATGAAGGATACTGCGGGATATATTGCTGAAATCCGCAGGCTTAAAAGCAAATATCAAGGCAAGATCACGATCCTTCTCGGCATTGAGGAGGACGCCTTTGCCCCCGCAGACCGCAAGGAATTCGATTACGTCATCGGCTCGTCTCACTATTATTGCATTGACGGCAAATATTTGCCCATAGATTCCAATTACGACTACTTCAAAAAATGCCTTGAGGCATTTGAATATGACGTTGTCAGAATGGCAGAGGTATATTACAGCAGCTTCTGCGCTTACATACAAAGCAGAAAGCCCGACATCATCGGCCATTTTGATCTCATAACAAAATTCGACAAGCTCGATCGCTCCCTGTTTTTAGAAAATGCAGAATACCGCGCCGTTGCCGAGAAATACGTCCTTAAAGCAGCCGAGTGCGATTGCCTTTTCGAGGTAAACACAGGTGCGATCACAAGAGGACTTCGTTCTACCCCATATCCCGCGCCACATCTTCTTCACGTTCTGAAAAAGCAGAACGCAAAGCTTATCCTCTCCTCCGACAGTCACGTTATCGATACTCTGGACGGTGTTTTTGAAGAGACGAAGGATTACCTTTACGATATCGGCTTCAGACATGCATACGCTCCGACAGACAGCGGGTTTGCACCCTATCGGTTAAAGAACTGACAGTAACCCGTAAAATTACAAGAAAAATTACAAATTTTTTTGATAAACACTTGATTTATAGCAAAAAATATATTAAAATATAGAGTAGCGATCAAAATTCTCTCTTTTGCAGAGCTTTTTCGCAGATTCAAGTATATTAACCCGAAAGGATATATAAATAATGGCAAAATTCAGAAAAATAGGAATACTTACTTCGGGCGGTGACGCTCCCGGTATGAATGCGGCGATCAGAGCGATAACACGCAAGGCTCTCTCTGAGGGCATTGAGGTAGTCGGAATCTACGAAGGCTACAGCGGACTTATCAACGGCAATGTAAAACCCCTTGACAGCCGCTCTGTCTCCAACATCATAACCACCGGCGGTACTATGCTGTACAGCTCACGCTGTCCCGAGTTCAAAACCGAGGAAGGAATGGCTAAGGCAATCAAGACCTGCGAGGAGAACCAGATCGACGCGATCGTAGCTCTCGGCGGTGACGGTACCTTCCGCGGTGCTACCGACCTGACCAATCACGGAATTCCCTCTATCGGTATTCCCTGCACCATTGACAACGACATTACCGCAACCGAATACACCATCGGCTTTGATACCGCTATGAACACCGTTCTGGACATGGTGGGCGCGCTTCGTGAGACCTGTGAATCTCATGCAAGATGTAACATCATCGAGGTTATGGGTCGTAACTGCGGTATGATCGCTCTTTACGCAGGCATTTCCTCGGGTGCGGTAGTTATCGCTATTCCCGAGGTTGAATTCGATGAGGCTCGCGCTATCGAACGCTTCCGCCATGCAAGAGAGGCCGGCAAGAGAGGTATGATCGGCGTATTTGCCGAGGGTATGTCTCTCAATCTTGACCACAAGTACAGCGAGGAGTTTGTTACAAAGCTGGAAGCTCAGACAGGCATCGAGACCAAGTTCGCCCGTCTCGGTCATATCGTTCGCGGCGGCTCTCCCGCCCTCCGTGACCGTCTCACAGCAACACAGATGGGCGCTAATGCCGTCAGCTGTCTACTCGAGGGCAAGAGCAACGTGGTTATGTGCGTTCAACACGGTAAGATCACCAGCGTTGACATCAACTATGCGCTGATGCTCGACAGAATGTATAAGAACAAGTTGGCGGAGGGTGATCTCGATAACTTCAGCCCCGACGCAATCGCCGAAATGAAGTCTGCCTGCGCATACCGTCAGGCTAAGATGGAAAGACTCTACAGAATGTCCTTCGATTTGGGCGTATGATATAATTATACAGGGAGGGGAGAAAACCTTTTTAGAAAAAAGGTTTTCTCCCCTCCCTGCACCCTCCCCTCTTTCCAAAAACTTTTTTGGAAAGAGGCATATTTTTAATCTTCACTTAACTTCTTCGCGTGAAGATATTTTATTTCTCAAAATACTAAGTATTATTCCACTTCAACCGATAAATAATCGTCTGAAACCAACCCCTTCTTAAAAAGTTTTTGGAAGGTGGGA
>JAFTRQ010000121.1 GCA_017462125.1 Clostridia bacterium
AAAAAATGGCTATTATGTATCCATTTTATCCTTTTCAACCACGAATTTTGTAAAAAATTCGTGGTTCATTGAAAGTTTTGGTCGAGCTTTTTCAAAAGCTCGCCGCCGGAGGCACGCGTCCCCTATAAATTGCAATTTATCAACTACAAACAAAAGGGAGAGGTTGTGCGCCTCTCCCTTAACAATTTAATTTCAGATTTCATCAAGCTTACTCATTTCGTCGGCAAAACGGATATCCACAAACTTAGAATATCCCTCGACTTCAAGCTTCTGCTTCTGGAAGCCCACGTTCTTGTTCATCTTCTGAACGAGAACGATCTTGCCCGACTTACGGATCTCCATAGCCTTCTTCTGCATAAGAGCCACGTCGGAGGTGCCCATTCTCTTGTCGTAAAGAACGGCGATCTTCTCTGCCGCGCCCTCGGGACGGAAATTCTTCTCCATCAGCGCGCCTACCATACGCTCAAAGCCGATCGAGAAGCCGCAAGCAGGAGTTTTCTGACCGGTAAAGTTGCCGATCATATTGTCGTATCGGCCGCCACCCGCGATGCTGGAGCCCTTGAAATCGGTGCTCTTGATCTCAAAGATGGTACCCGTATAGTAGCCCATTCCGCGCACGAGCGTAACGTCGAAATCGAGGTCGAATCTGCCGTCGGAGATCAGAGCAACCGCCTCAACGATCTCCTTGAGATTCGCAACGACGCCCTCTTCAATAGCGTCGCCCAAAGCGCTCTCAAGATAAGCAAAACGGTCCTCCGCCGCCATTGCGCCGCGGAAGATCTCCATATACTTCGACACACAGGCGGGATCGTAGCCTGCGTCAAACAGCTCCTTCTCAATTCCCGCTTCACCGATCTTGTCGTATTTATCAAGAATGATGAAAACTGTTGAGAACTGATCCTCGGCAAAGCCGCTGGCACGTGCCATAGCCGCAAGGATACGGCGGTCGTTGATCATAACGGTACAGCCCTTAACGCCCGCCTCCTCAAGGAAGGTGGAGGTAGCAGTGATCAGCTCGATCTCGGCAGAGTTGCTGGCATCACCGAAAATATCGATATCACACTGATGGAACTGACGGAATCTGCCCTTCTGGGGTCTGTCCGCACGCCAAACGGGGCCGATCTGCATTGCCTTGAAGGGCAAGGGCAGATTTGCGGCGTTGTTGGACTAGTATCTGGACAGCGGGAGTGTCAGGTCGTAGCGCAGACCCGAGTCCACAAGAGAATCCACGTCGATTCCCTCTGCCGCGTCGTTCAGCTTCTCGCCTCTCTTCAGAATCTTGAAGATCAGCTTTTCATTCTCTCCGCCCTGCTTGCTGGTGAGGTTTTCAATGTGCTCAACCGCAGGAGTCTCTATCTGTGTAAAGCCAAAGGATGCATACGTCTTCTTCAGCTTTGTAAGCAAGTATTCTCTTACTTCCATTTCCGAGGGCAAGATGTCCCTCATTCCTTTTGTTGGTTCTTTTACAAACATTTCTATTCCCTTTCTTTTTCGTGGAACCTTTTTGAAAAAAGGTTCCACACCTCCAAAAACCTTCAACAAGGCCAGATGATCATACAGCCGTTTTGTGCTTGGAGATGATATTGTTATTCTACTTATGTAAACTTAAAAAGGTTCCACAACTCCGAAATTTTTCAAAAAGCGGTCGCACTTGACCGTTATTTTTCGGAGACGGTATTATTTTTTATCTGTAGTATACGTAGTGAACGATTACGGTACGTTCCTTTCCGCCATGCTCCAAATCAGGTGCCGTAATAACGACTCCGTCCTTGCTCAAAAGCTCCCAAGCCTGCATTTCCTCTATCTTACAGCGCATCAACACGTCTGCGGAAGCGAAAACGAGCAGCTCGTCGTTCTTGATATTCAACGCTCCCGAGCGTCCGATTACCTCGTGAGTGCCGTTTATCTCCTCGGTCACGTACTTCACGTGGTGACCGCAGATCTGCTTCGCCATATCCCATTTGAAGCGCTTGCTGTCAGGGTTATTGCTTTTGGTGGCTTTTTCAATTATCTTTTTTATAAATCCCATATCAAAAGACCTCCCATTTATTATTTTCAAGCCCTGTCAAAAAGGTGTAGGCTTTGCGGTATTCCTCTATCGCGCTCTTCGCTTTTTCAGAATTCTTGTCAAATCCGCGCCTTTTAATACCGCGAAGCATGATATTCTTCGGTGTTTCCTCGGGGTCGATCAGCTCAAGTGCGGCGGTCTCATAGCCGTTTGCCTCCATCAGCTTCAATCGCAATGCATCGGTTGCCGCATCGCAAAGCTTTTGGCGGAGCATCGAGTAATCGGAAACAAACGACAAAGCATCACAGCTCAGCAATCTGTTCATCTCGTGATGACAGCAGGGCGTAGACAGGATCACATCGGATTCCCAACCGATCGCCTTACCGATCACCATATCCGTCGCCACGTCGCAGGCGTGGAGAGAGATCACCATATTGACCTGATCGTCCGTATCATACAGATTGACGTCATCGCAAAGGAATTCAAGGCCGTCAAAGCCAAGGGCATCGGCAACGCCCCGACAGTATTCGATCACGTCAGCCTTCAGGTCAACACCCGTCATTTTCACTTCTCTTTCCTTGATCACGGCAAAATAATGATAGACCGCAAAGGAAAGATAGCTCTTTCCGCAACAGAGATCGCAGATGCGAAGCACTCCCTCCTTGGGAAGCGCGTGCTCCACGTCACGGATCAGCTCAAGAAAACGGTTGATCTGACGGAATTTCGCCTGCTTCTTGTCGTACACGCGACCGTTCCTGTCGCTGACCTCAAGAAGCTTGAGGAAGGGCTCGTCACCCTTCAAAATGTAATTTTTGTTTTTATTGTTAGAGGTAGGCACGATCCGCTTAAATGCCTGTATCTGCCCACTAAGGTCAGACGACAGCGCCTTTTCAAGCTTGCCGCCTCCTAACAAAACGGTATTGCCCGACTTACTGCGCTTGAATTCGCAATCTCCCGCCGTCGTCAGCAGATTGATCTGCGAAAAGCACTCGGCAAGCTCAACGATCGGCAAGCTCTCGCCGATTTTGATATTCTTGTGCTTCGCCTTATTGTCGGTGTGAAAGCTTTCGATCTGCAGAAGCGTTTCCCCCGCGATCGACTTCAGCGTAAGCACCGCCTTGAGTATCTCTCCGTCTGCAGGCTTTGAAAATACGACCTTTTTCAAAACCTCGGCGCGAGCCGAATCCTCGATCAGTCGGCAAAGCAGCTCAACGTTTTTATCTGTAATATTCGTCATTATTTCTTTTTGCCCTCTTGGGTTTGATTCTTGGGAACATAGGCAGAGTTCTTCTCTCCGCAGTAAACGCAGACCTCACGACTGCGGGGAATAAGCCTGCCGCAGGAGCACTTCACGAAATCGCCTTCACCGTAGGCCTTCTCCTCCGCAGGCTGTGTCTCTGCGGCATTGTCGTGCTCCTCAGCCTTATGCTTATCGGTCTTCTTGAAGGAAAATTTAGACTCCTTGCCCTGCAAAAGCCGCTTGATGTTTTCGCGATGCATAAATACGACCAGCGCCGCAATGCAAAATGCCGAGAGCGTAATGAAACCGTTTTGCGGATAGAAAATGAAGGACAGGAAAGGAAACAGCATCGCGCAGATGATCGAGCCCAACGATACGAAGCGGGTTAAGAATGCGATCAGAAGGAAGACCGCCAGGATCACCAAAAACGCCGCAGGCGACAGCATCAGAATACACATCGCCGTGCAGGCAACGCCCTTTCCGCCCTTAAACTTATAATAGATCGGGAACATATGTCCAAGCACCACGAAAAGCGCGGAGATCGCACCGCCGATCCCTCTTGTGAGGATCAGCGATCCCAAAAGCACCGCCACAGCGGCCTTGACAAGGTCGAGAACGAAAATCAGGATCGCCATTTTCGTTCCGTATGTACGCAGGGTGTTGGTAGCCCCCGCGTTTCCGCTTCCGTACGAGCGGATATCTTCCTTATAGATCAGCTTCGAAAAGATGATCGCAGGGTTGACACTTCCGATGAAATACGCCGTAACGATACACAGCAGCACCGCGCCAATCAACAGAAGCGTTCTTTGAGTCTCACCGCCGCCAAGCACTTGCTGGAAATAGGAGTATAGATTCCAAGCCACCTTCTGTGCCTGTTCCTCTCCGGGTATTGTAAGCAATAAAGTATTCATATAAAATGTCCTTTCGGGCAGTTTTAAGATTTTTTGTTTCGGTTGAAGAGCTTATGCAGCCTTGCCCTGTTGGCTTCAAGCCTGCGGTCGCGCTCCTCGGGCATCGGGGTAATCTCGGTCAGATTCCTTCCGTCATACTCTGCCGAAAAGATATCGTTGGGCTTCATATTCCCCAAAACCGAGCGCGGAACGTCAAGCTGCAGATCGTCGTCCGAAATGCAGACGGCAAGCTCTCCCTCAAATCGGTCGATTGAAAATACCGTTTTCATATCAGAACAGCTCGATCATTTCCTTGGGGCTGTGGGTGAAATCGTAGGTAGATCCGTCATCGGGCATAATGGCGATCATATCCTCGATTCTGCATCCGTAAAGTCCCTCGATGTAGATACCGGGCTCATCGGTGACAACGTGACCGCGGGTCAGGATCATATCCTCGGGCGCTCTTGACGAAAGCGAGGGAGCCTCGTGGATATACATTCCAACGCCATGGCCGAGAGAGTGGCCGAATCTTCCCTGATAGCCTGCGTTATCAATAATGTCTCTTGCGATCTTGTCGCAATCGCGGCATTTGTTGCCCTCCTTGATGTGCTCAAGCGCCGCCTTTTGCGCGGTTAGAACCGTATTGTAAAGCTTCTTCATATCGGCATCTGCCTTTCCAAGCACAACGGTACGGGTCATATCGGAGCAATATCCGTCCACCCTTGCGCCGTAGTCCATCGTAAAGAAGCCCTTTTCAAGCTTCACGTTTCTCGGAACACCGTGAGGCAGAGAGGAAGCCGAGCCCGAAACCGCAATGGTATCGAAGGCAACGCCCTCACTACCCATTCTTCTCATAAAGAACTCAAGCTCAAGTGCCACGTCGATCTCTGTCATATTGGGCGTGATGAATTCCAGAATGTGAGCGAAAGCCGCATCGGTGATTGCCTGAGCCTTCTTCATCTTTTCGATCTCGTCAAGATCCTTGAAGAGACGGAGACCGTCGGCAATAGCGGACGCTCCGGGCACCATTTCCATTCCCACAAGTGCCTTCTTGAATCTTTCATAGCCCGCGCAGGACAGCGTCGCGTCCTCGTATGCAACCGTTTTGCAGCCGTTCTCCTCAAGAAGTCCGCACATGCAAACGCCCATTCCGTTATCAGGCGTAAGGATATCAAATTCTTCCGCATTGACTGCCGCCTTTGCCGCCTCAATGTAGCGGAAATCGGTAAGCACGTAGCTCTTACCCTTGGTCACCAGAACGTAGCCGTCCTGGAAATCAAAATTTGTAATATAACGAATGTTAACGTAGGACGAAATAATTGCGGCATCAATTCCCTGCTCCGCCATCTTAGCCTTGAATTTTGTAAGCTTACTCATAATAAAATCCTCTCAATTAATTACTTATTCGCGGACAGGCACAGCCCGTCCGAATATTATTCATTCAAAAATGCTTCATAGCATTTTTTCATCGCCAATGCATCCTCGGGCTGTGTGCCGTCGCTCTCGCAGATGATTCGCGGACCCCATCCGTCCTTTGCGATCGCCTCCATCAAGGGCTCAAAGGAAGGGCCGAACACCTCGTCTGCAAAGGTCAGATGCTTCTTTTCTCCCGCGCCGGTGTATTCGATCTTGGAAAAATGGCAGTGAAGATTCATCGCGTAGGACTCACCAAGCCCCTCGGCAATTCTGTCAAAGATCCTTCTGTAATCGTCGGTGGTCTTGAAAAGCCCCTGCTCTCTTGCGTTCATATGCCCGAAATCCACCACGGGAGCATATCGAGGGTCCACCTTGCATTGCTCAATGACCTCGTCGAGCGTGCCAAGCTGATTGACCTTTCCCATCGTCTCGATACCGAGCTTGACGCTTGTATCTCCCACCGCCTCGAGCACCTTTTCGAGGGTGTCGCAGGAGAGCTTCATCGCCTCCTCGCGGGAGATCTTCGCCGCGCTTCCGCTGTGGATCACAATGGTGTCAGCACCGAGCAGCTCTGCCGCCCAAAGGGATTTTTGAATATAGTCGATGCTTTTCAGCCTCTTTTCGGGGTCAATGCCCGAAAGAGAGATGAAATACGGGGTGTGGAGCGACATCAATATGCCGTGCTTTTGTGCCTCCTCGCCGATCTTGCGCAGGGTCGCTTCCCCCGCCGTGAGACCGTTTCCCGCCTCAAACTCATAGGCGTCGAGCCCGTAATTTTTCACCCAAGCGGGTGCCTGTACCGTCCCCTTGCCGCCCTCGGCGTAAAAGAGATCTCCGTTGCCGCCGGGGCCGAACGTTGCTTTTGACATATAGTTTCCTCTTTTGTGTTTTCAAATTTTGATTTGTCGGTGAGATGCGATGCGGGGCTCTGCCCCTGCACCCCGCTTAAGACCTTTTTGAAAAAAGGTCTTAAGAATCCCAAAAACTTCCAAAAAATGGCTATTATGTATCCATTTTATCCTTTTCAACCACGAATTTTGTAAAAAATTCGTGGTTCATTGAAAGTTTTGGTCGAGCTTTTTCAAAAGCTCGCCGCCGGAGGCACGCGTCCCCTATAAATTGCAATTTATC
>JAFTRQ010000122.1 GCA_017462125.1 Clostridia bacterium
CCATTCTCTCTACACTCAAGTCCTTCAGAGACGAGTATGTTGCTCACGTAGTTGACAAGCAGTGTCCCGCAAAGGTATGTAAGAACCTTATGTCTTACGTTATCGAGAAGGACAGCTGTTGGGGCTGCGGACTCTGTGCAAGACAGTGTCCCGTTGACGCGATTTCCGTCACCGACTACACAGCTCCCGGCAAGAAGAAGCCCGCATACACAATTGATGCCAACAAGTGCGTTAAGTGCGGTCTTTGTATGTCTTCTTGTAAGTTCAAGGCAATTGTGAAGAAATAAGGGGGATACCACACATGGCAAAGATAAATATTAAAATTGAAGGCGTTTCCTATCAGGTTGAAGAGGGAATGACCATACTTGAAGCTGCAAAGGCTTGCGGATACGAAATCCCCACTCTTTGCGCATTCAACCACGGTGAGTGCAACAAGGGCTCCTGCCGCGTATGTCTTGTTGAAGCAACAGGCGCTCGCGGTCTCGTAGCATCCTGTGTATATCCCGTAAACGAGGGTATGGAGATCACCATCTCCTCCCCCAAGGCAGTAGCGGCAAGAAGAGCAAGCGTTGAGCTTCTTCTCTCCAACCACTCCATGCTCTGCCAGACCTGCGACAAGAACGAGAAGTGTGAGCTTCTTCACGTTGCTCGTCTCACCGGTGCTCGTGACAATATGTTCCAGGGAACAAAGACCGAGACAACCGTTGATATGATCAGCCCCTCTATCGTAAGAGACACCTCCAAGTGCGTTCTCTGCGGTCGTTGCGTAGCTCGTTGCTCCAATGCTCACGGAAGCGGCGTTATCGGCTTCCAGAACAGAGGCTTTAAGACCATCATCGGCCCTGCAGAAAACAGAAGCTTCACCGAGTCTCCCTGTATTCTCTGCGGACAGTGCGTAAACGTATGTCCCACAGGTGCTCTTATGGAAAAGAGCGAGATCGATAAGGTTGACGCTGCTATGAAAGCAGGTAAGTACGTTGTAGTTCAGACCGCTCCCGCTGTAAGAGCTGCTCTCGGCGAGGAATTCGGTATGAAGATCGGTACTCCCGTAACAGGCAAGATGGTAGCTGCTCTTAAGAGACTCGGCTTCAAGAAGGTATTCGATACCAACTATGCGGCTGACCTCACAATTATGGAAGAGGCAACCGAGCTTCTCGGCAGAATCAAGAACGGTGGCGCACTTCCTATGATCACCTCTTGCTCTCCCGGTTGGGTCAACTACGCTGAGCTTTACTACGGTGATTGTCTCGATCACCTCTCCTCCTGCAAGTCTCCTCACGAGATGATGGGTGCTGTTCTTAAGCACTACTATGCAGCGAAGATCGGCGTTGCTCCCGAAGATATGTACGTTGTTTCCATTATGCCTTGTACCGCTAAGAAGTACGAGAAGGAAAGAGATCAGCTTAAGACAGAAGGTCTTATGGACGTTGATGCAGTTCTTACAACAAGAGAACTTGGCAAGCTCATCAAGAGAAGCGGTATCAACTTCGCTAAGCTTCCCGACGAAGAGTTCGATAACGACATTATCGGTGAGTACACCGGTGCAGGCGTTATCTTCGGTGTAACCGGAGGCGTTATGGAGGCTGCTGTAAGAACTGCTAACTTCGTTCTTACAGGTAAGGAGATCGAAGGTGTTAAGTTCGAGGCTGCAAGAGGATTTGACGGCATCAAGGAAGCAAGCCTTGACCTTAACGGTATGACTGTTAATATCGCTATCGCTCACGGTATGAAGAACGCAAAGGTTCTCCTCGACGAGATCCGCGCAGGTACCTCTAAGTACCACTTCATCGAGATCATGGGATGTCCCGGCGGTTGTATCAACGGCGGCGGTCAGCCCTACGTAAGAGAGTGCTTCCTTCCCAATGAGGATGCAGATATCATGGACACCTACAAGGAAAAGAGAGCAGCAGCGCTCTACACCGAGGACGAGAGACAGGTACTTCGCCAGTCCCACAACAATCCTCAGATCAAGGCGCTCTACGATGAGTTCCTTGGTGAGCCCAACTCTCACAAGGCTCATGAGCTCCTCCACACATCCTACGTTGCAAGAGAGAAGTTCCCTAAATAATAAAATGAAAATTTTTACTCACTGCGCTTTATGCGCAGTGAGTTTTTTGTATATTGCAGTATGTTTTTTGCATTAATTCTTCTTTTTTCGTTGACAATGGAAGCTTTGAATGGTATAATTTCAGTAAAGACTCATCTTTGGGAGGATTTATTATGATCAACAATAAAATTCACGAATTGGATAATATCACCGCATATCGATTTGACGGTGAGATCAATATGAAGCTTCACGGAATCTTCGCCGACTCCGTTAAATTCATCGAGCGCAACCAGCTATGCGACGTTGAGCTTTGGAAAAAATTTGTAAATCAGTACCGTATTCAGATCGATGGCGAAAAGGGAATCTGGAGATGCGAATATTGGGGAAAAATGATGCGCGGCGCGTGTATGATCCTCTCATACACCAAAAATGACGGCATCTACCGCATTATCGAAGCCTCCGTGCGCGATATGCTTACCACACAGGAGGAAAACGGACGTTTCTCCACGTACACGCTTGATACCGAATTTACCTCTTGGGATCTGTGGGGCAGAAAGTACGTTATGCTCGGTATGCAATACTTCCTTGAGATCTGCCGCGATCAAGCACTTGCTGAACAAATCGTAGCAGCCATTTGCCGCCACGCTGATTACATCATCGAGCACATCGGCCCCGAAAAGGACGGCAAAAAGGAGATCTACAAGGCCACCCGCCATTGGAAGGGTCTCAACTCCTGCTCGATCCTTGAGCCGATGGTCAAGCTCTACCGTATGACAGGTGAAAAAAGATATCTTGATTTCTCCGAATACATCATTTCTACAGGATTTATCGATGACGGTAACCTGATCGAGCTTGCATATCAGAACGAGATCGCGCCTCACGAATATCCCGTTGTCAAGGCATACGAAATGATGTCCTGCTTCGAGGGACTTCTTCAGTATTATAAGATCACAGGCATCGAAAAGCATAAGGTTGCACTTCTGAATCTCGGTCATAGAATCATTGACGGAGAGCTCAGCGTAATCGGCTGTAGCGGTTGTACACACGAGCTGTTTGACCATACCTCTGTCAAGCAGACGCAAACTGATTATAAGGGCATCGTGCAGGAGACCTGCGTGACGGTTACGTGGATGAAATTTGCAGAGGCGCTCCTCGAGCTTTCGGGTGACGTAGCCTTTGCCGACGCCATCGAGCAAAGCTTTTATAACGCTTATCTCGGCTCCTTCAATACCGAGCGCGCGCTGACGTCAAGATATCCCCAGACACCGGACGTTCCTCAGGTCCTGCCCTTTGACAGCTATAGCCCTCTCACCGCGGACAGACGAGGCAGACAGGTTGGCGGATATAACATTTTCCCCGACGGAACCTTTTACGGTTGCTGTGCTTGTATTGCCGCCGCCGGATCGGGTATCATTCCGAGATTTGCACTTCTGAAAAACAGCGCCGGCATCGTGATCAACTTTTACGAATCCGGCGAGATAACTACTCACACTCCTTCCTCAAAGCAGCTCAGAATCATCACCGACACCTGCTATCCCGTTGACGGTAAGGTAACGCTTACTTTAGAGCTTGAAAATAGCGAATCCTTCGCCCTTTCCTTGCGTATTCCCGCTTGGTGCAGAGAAGCGAAGCTGACCGTAAACGGAGATGCAACAACCGTCAGCGCAGGATATGCAACGGTTACGAGAGAGTGGTGTAACGGTGATACCGTTGTGCTTGATATGCCTATGCCGGTAGAAAGAATCCTTCCTCCTGCGGGAGCTGACAACGAGGACGTTTTTGCCGCTTACCGTCGCGGTCCTGTCGTTCTCGCCGCTGATGCAAGATTGGCAGATCCTCGCTCTGTGATTGAGATCGCTTGCGATGAGAACGGACTTGCAGACGGAAAGCTTGTTGATTGTCTTGAAATTAATGATAGCTTCGTTTGCGTTGAGCTTGCCAAAACCGACGGTGAAAAGGTGCGCCTGATCAATTATTCCTCCGCAGGAAAGACGTGGGAAAAGGATTCCGAGTGTGCGGCTTGGCTTTATAAAAAAGCAATTTCCGACGTGGCGGAATCATGATCCCGAATCGAGTCATTTTAGCAAAATAAGTTGAGGGATTAATAATGAAAATTTATGCAAAGCAATATGAAAAAGAGAAGCGCTCTAAAGGAACCTTTGGCAACATCGGATCTCCCGTTTGCTCTATGAAAATTGAGGAATCGAACGGCGTTACCTTAGTATATGCAAACGTAGTTACGCAATCTTCTCTTGATCCCGACTTTGGTGTTGGCATCGATATTCCTTTTAAAGGAAGATATATGGCGGACTTCAGAAGCAGTCAATTCTGGTGTCAGCCTGCTTTCGGAAGCGATCCGTCCAAAATTCCCGATCAAACACAGTACCTTCTTTACGAAAAGGAGGATGGAAGCTTTGGCGTGATCCTACCCGTTGTAAGCGATACCTACCGTTGCGTGCTCGTCGGCAAAAATGAAAGCACACTGACCGCCAAGCTTTATTCCGGATACCGTAAGCTTTGCTCCTGTCAAGCACTTGCCTTCGTTACGGCAGAGGGAAGTGATCCCCACGAATTGACCGAAAAATGCGTAACGGAAGCGTTAAAGGCTCTCGGAAGCGGCATCCCCCACAGAAAGGACCGCAGATACCCCGAAACCTTTGAATATCTCGGTTGGTGCTCTTGGGATGCGATGCAGATCCGTGTCAATCACGATGGATTGCTTGAGAAATGCAGGGAATTCAAAGACAAAGGAATACCCGTGCGTTGGGTGTTGTTTGACGATATGTGGGCAAACGTCCGTGATTTTCACGGCCATACCTATAATAGCTTCAGCGATATGTGCAGGCTGATGCATTCAAGCGCACTTTACGACTATGAAGCAGATCCCATACGTTTCCCGTCGGGACTTGCAAAATGCATAGAGGACATCAAGAAGCAGGGCTTTATGGCAGGCATCTGGTATCCCATCACAGGATATTGGCGCGGTATAGAAAAGGATAGCCCCGCATTTGATAAACTCAAAAATTATCTTATCGAAACCGACGACGGCATTTTCGTCCCCGATTTTCTCCGCGAAAAATCCTTTGGCTATTTCCATACGATCAACAGCTTTTTGAAAAAATGCGGCGCTGATTTCATCAAGATCGATAATCAAAGCGCATATACCCGTTTTTATAACGATCTGGCGCCGATCGGCGAGGCCGCTCGCTCTTATCACGACGGAATGGAAGCCGCGGCAGGCGCCGTGTTCGATAACGCTATGATCAACTGTATGGGAATGTCCTCCGAGGATATGTGGAATCGCTCCGCAAGCGCAATCTCGCGCTGCAGTAACGATTTTCAGCCTGAAAACCGTCCTTGGTTTGCAAGCCATATGCTGCAATGCGCCTACAATTCCATGATCCAAGGTCAGTTTTATTGGTGCGATTGGGATATGTGGTGGACGGATGACGGACAGGCGCTGAAGAACAGCCTTGCCCGCGCCGTAAGCGGTGGCCCGATCTACGTCAGCGATCAGATCGGCAGAAGCCACGCGCGGATTCTGGAGCCCTTGGCATTGAGCAACGGAAAAATCCTTCGTTGCGATCGCCCCGCAACACCTACAGCAGATTGCCTTTGCTCTGATCCCACAGCCTCGGGAAAGCCTATGAAGATACAAAACATCTGCAACGGCAGCGGTGTGATGGTTCTGTACAACCTCGACGCTCAGAATAATACCGTATCGGGCGAGATCAGCCCCTCGCAGATTCCCGAGCTTGAGGGTGAGGAATTCGCGGTTTACTCCCATTTTGATAAAACGGTAAAAATTCTGAAGCGCAACGAAAAGCTCAGCATTACACTTACCGATAACGACGACCTTGCACTCTACGTATTCTTGCCTTATGAGAACGGATTCGCGGCGATCGGCAGAACCGATAAATTCATCTCTCCCGCTACCGTAGCATCTGTTCATGACGAAAAAATCATTTTGAAGGAAGACGGCCCCTACGCCTTCGTTAAGGACGGAAAGCTCGTCTTTTCCGAATAACACGAAAAAATCGATAAAATATCTCGCCAATGCGACGGTATTTTATCGATTTTTCAATTAAATTTATCAATTTATCATTGCTAAAAAAATGCAAATTTGATATAATGAAGTAAAGATGCAGTATTATGCATGATCAAATTCTTATTTAATTCAATTATTATTTTGGAGGTAAAATATTATGGGAAAACAGACAACCGATTTCAGATATAACACAGGCGCTACTAAGGTGCCGTGGGCAGCAGTCGGCGAGAACTACAACGTTCACGACCTTATGGAGATCATCCGCTTCCTTATGCAGGGTGAGGGCAAGGAGTACGAGGATGCGCTTGAGGCGGTCTGGACTCAGGTCAAGAAGCTTGACGCGCTTGCAACACCTCCCGGAAAGCTCTCTCTCGGAAGCAAGGTAGAGGCTGCCGAGGCGGCTTGCAACGAGTACCTTAAGACAGAATCCTCCACCTTCGTTACCAATGCCACCGCAGGCTTTGAGATCGCTTATAAATACGCAAACCTCAAGGCAGGCGACGAGGTTATCGTTCCCGCTATCACCTTCGTTGCAACCATGGCTTATCCTCTTGCTATCGGATGTAAGCTCGTCTTTGCTGACGTAGATCCCAGAACCATCAATATGGACCCCGCAGACGTTGCTCGCAAGATCACTCCCAAAACCAAGATGATCGTTCCCGTGCATATCGGCGGCTATCCCGTTGATCTTGATCCAATTCTCGAGCTTGCAAAGAAGCATAACATCGTTGTCCTTGAGGATGCGGCTCATGCTTTCGGTGCAATGTATAAGGGCAGAATGGTTGGTACTATCGGTGACTTCGGTGCATTCTCCATGCACGAGGTTAAGAACATCACCTCCTTCGGTGAGGGCGGTATCCTCTGTACCTCTATCCCCGGATATACTCCTCATATGAAGAGAGCCCGCTTCCTGGGTCTTGACTTCACTTGCCCCATCAAGGATTGGCTCTACAATATCACGCCCATCCCCGGTAAGGAAGAGCCCTTTGTTGCCGGCAACTCGTCCACTACCGAGATTCAAGGTCTTGGTCTCACACTTCAGATTGCGAGAAATGAGGAAATTATTGCAATGCGCCGCAAGGCAGCTGCTTATCTCTCCGAAAGATTCGCTGAGAACGATGCAATCATTCCTCAGCTTCTTGACAGCGATGAGATAAAGCCCACATACCACTTGTATCTTCTCCAAATCGACCCCGCAAAGGCAGGTGGAGACGTTCAGACACTTAAGAAGAAGCTGGATGAAAAGGGCGTTACTCAGATCGCCCACTTCGGTCCCCTCTATCGCTTCAAGATCGTTCAGGATATGGGTTACGACTCCGACGAGATCGCAAAAACATGTCCCGTATGCGAAGAGGTGTTCTACAAGAGATTTACCCACCTTCCTCTTTACGGACTCTCCGACGAGCAGCTTGAATATATGGCTGACGCGGTTCTCGCATCCGTTGCCGAAATGCAGCGCGGCGAATAATCGTCTTCATTTTGTTATCCTATGTGCCTTTGTGTCCCTGACGCAAAGGCACATGTATAAAATGTAAAATTCCAACAAATAAGAAAGGAATTTAGTGAATATGAGAAAAATCAAATGGGGCGTAATCGGATGCGGCGGCATTGCAGATCGCAGAACGCTTCCCGGAATGATGCTTGCAAATAATTGCGAGCTTGTTGCCGTTATGGACGTCAATGCCGATTTCGCAGAAAAATGCAAAGAAAAATACGGCGCAAAGTACGCTTTTACCAATTATAACGATCTGCTTGCTCTCGATGAGATCGAGGCAGTTTATATTGCATCCCCCGTATTTTGCCATAAGGAGCAGGCACTTGCAGCCGCGAAAGCCAAAAAGCACATCCTGCTCGAAAAGCCTATGGGCCTTACCGTTGCAGATTCCGAAGAGATCATTTCCGTCTGTGACAGCGAGGGAGTAAAGCTTGGTACAGGCTTTATGATGCGATTCCACGCGTACCATCAGGCGATCAAGAAAGTAATCGCGGAGGGAATGATCGGTGATATTGTTTCTATGCGTGCACAGTTCACCTGCTGGTATCCCGAAATTGAAAACTGCTGGAGACAAAACAAAGAGCTCTCCGGTGGCGGTGCGCTTATGGATATGGGAATCCATTGCATCGACCTTCTTCAGTATCTCTCGGGCCTTGAGGCCGTCGAATGTGTTGGCTTTGCACAAAATCAAACCTTCAATTACAGCTCGGACGACTCCGCAAGCGTTCTTATGAAAATGAACAACGGCGCGCTTGCGTACGTTGATGCAAATTTCAATATTCCCGACGCCGCCGCAAAATGTCCTCTCGAGTTTTATGGCACAAAGGGAAGCATCGTCGCCATCGGTACGCTATCGCAGGTTGAAGGCGGAACCGTTGAGGTTCTCGCTTGCCCCGAAGCAAAGGGCTATGACGCACAGCAGGATCGATCCCTCGTTGAGCCCGTCAGCCTTGAGGTCGAGTTCGGTAATATGTACACCAAGGAGCTCGAGGCATTTACTAACGCCATTCTCACAGATACAGAGCCTCCCGTTAGTGGAAAGAACACCCTCTCCGTACAAAAGATCATCGAATCCGTCTACCGTTCGGGCGGTGTTGCGCAAAAGCTTTCATAATTTCAATCAGCCGCCTTGCGCGGCTGATTTTTTATTGTAAAAATTCATATTATGTATCTTGTTTCCATATCCCAAATGCGCTATAATATAAGCAGATACTTTGCTTACACGGAGATACAAATGAAATTTATACATCTTTCCGATCTTCATCTTGGAAAGCGCGTCAACGAGTTTTCAATGATCGAGGATCAAGCGTATATCCTCAATCAAATATTGGAGATCATCGATAAGGAAGCTCCGGATGGCGTTCTGATAGCCGGTGACGTCTATGACAAATCCGTTCCATTGGCCGAGGCTGTCCGTTTGTTTGACGACTTTCTCTTCGCCCTGTCAACACGCTCACTAAAGGTCTTTATCGTCAGCGGCAATCATGATTCAGCCGAGCGACTCTCCTTTGCATCCCGCTTGATCCATAAAAACGGAATCTATATTTCTCCCGTTTATAACGGTGAGATCCTTCCCACAAGGATGGAGGATACCTTTGGAGCCGTTAACGTTTATATGTTGCCCTTCGTCAAGCCCTCCAACGTGCGCAGATATTTCGAGGAAGAAGAGATCGGTTCCTATACCGATGCAATTCGTGTCGCGATTCAAGGTATGAAGCTGAATCATAATGAACGAAACGTTTTGGTTGCTCATCAGTTTGTTACGGGAGCTTCGCGCTCAGACTCCGAGGAGATCTCCGTAGGAGGCACAGACAACGTTGATGCCTCTGTCTTCGCCGACTTTGATTACGTCGCTTTAGGACACCTTCACGGCCCTCAGAATTGCGGAACAGATAAGATCCGCTATTGCGGCACTCCTCTGAAGTATTCCTTTTCCGAAGCCAAGCATCATAAATCCGTTACCGTTATAGAGCTTGAGGAAAAAGGGAAGCTCTCGGTTCGCACCGTCGATCTGATCCCCTTGAGAGACCTTGTGGAAATCAAGGGCAAATATAACGACCTGATGTTAAAAAGCTTTTATGAGCATAAAAGCTACGACACCGATTATGTCCACGTAACCTTGACCGACGAGGAGGATATTCCCGACGCTATCAGCAAGCTTCGCACGGTATATAAAAATTTGATGAAGCTTGATTATGATAATACTCGCACCCAAAGCAGGCAGGACGTAGACGGAGCAACAGACGTGGAAGAAAAATCTCCGCATCAGCTGTTCGCCGAGCTTTTTGAATTGCAAAACAATCTTCCAATGTCACAGGAGCAAGGTAAGCTTATCGATAAATTGATCGAACAAATATGGGAGGGCGATATATGAGACCTTTAAAACTCACAATGTCCGCCTTTGGCCCTTATGCGGGAAAAACGATTCTCGATATGTCAGCTTTGGGAGAGAGCGGCCTTTACCTCATCACAGGTGATACGGGAGCGGGAAAAACGACCCTGTTCGACGCGATCGTTTACGCGCTGTACGGAGAAGCAAGCGGAGAAAACCGTGAAGCCTCTATGCTCCGTTCCAAATATGCAGACCCCGATACCCCCACCGAGGTTGAGCTGATATTTACTTATTCCGACAAAACGTATACAGTCCGCAGGAATCCCGAATATGAGCGCCCCAAAGCCCGCGGAGAGGGAATTACCCGTCAGCTTGCGGGTGCCGAATTAATCTGTCCCGACGGTACCGTCATCAACAAACAGCGTGATGTAGATGCCGCAATCAAGCGTTTATTGGGAATCGACCGAAATCAGTTTTTGCAGATTGCAATGATCGCGCAAGGAGAGTTTCTCAAGCTTCTTTTGTCATCCACAGAGGAAAGAAAAAAGATATTCCGTCAGCTCTTCAAAACCGAACGCTATCAGCTGCTACAGGATAAGCTCAAGGCAGAGGAATCCGCCTTGAAGAATCTTTGCTCAACCGCACTCTTCAGTATGAAGCAGTACATCTGCGGTATCGTTTGCAAGGAAAACGACGAAATCGCTCCGCTTCTTCAAAAAGCCAAGCTCGGCGAGCTTGGCTTGGAAGAGGTCCTCGCGCTTGCAGAAGACCTGATCGCAAGATACGAAAAGGAATATGAGAACGTTTCTCTGCGTATCTCGGGTATTGAAGAGCAGCTTGCCACCGTCAACGCAAATCTCGGAAAAGCCGAGGAATACGAAAAAGCAAAAGCAAGTCTCATCTCCGCCAATAGTGAGCTTGAAGAAAAAGAAAAGCTACTGTCAGAGGCAAATCTTGCGCTTGAAGCCGAAAGAGCTAAGCAGCCCGAAAAGGAACAAATCGAGCTCAATTTTGCACGGATATCCGCAGAGCTTCCGCAATATGACGAGCACGTAAGGCTGACCGATCAGTATGCAGCCTTGGACAAAGCACTCACAGAAAAGCGCGCTTTGAGGGAAAACGCATTACGCTGTGAAGCAGAGCTGCAGGATCAGATAGGTCGCTTAAAAGCCGAGAACGAGTCGCTCGCGGATGCGGGTGCCGAAAAAGAACGGCTGATACGAGAGAGAGAGCAGTATGAAAACGAAAAAGAAAAGCTCTCACTTCTTTATAAGGAGATCACCGAATACAGCAATTGCGTAAAAAAGCTGGAGCAGTACCAAGAAGAATATCGGAAATGCACCTTGAAGGCAGAGGCGGATAATCATAGATACGTATGCTCGAATAAGGCATTTCTCGATGAGCAGGCGGGAATTCTTGCGGATAGCTTAAGGGATGGCCAACCCTGTCCCGTTTGCGGCGCCACAGCACATCCGAATCCTGCTCAAAAATCAAACGGAGCACCCTCTAAGGAGGAGCTTGAACTCCTAAAAGAAGCCTGTGATATGGCTAACGAAGCAATGCGGCAGGCAAGTGAACGCTGCTCGGTTATGCGTGACAGAGTCAAAACCCTGCAAGCGAGCGCTGAAACCAAGATTTCCGAGCAGTTCGGCAACGTCAGCATAGACGGCGCGGGAGATCTGATCGTTAACGAGGGGAAAAAGCTCCATTCCGACATCACCGATATCAACAAGCGCTTGCTTGAATCAGAGAAGAAATTGGCGAGAAAAGCCCAGGTCGATGCTGCTCTTCCCGAAAGCGAGAAGAAATTGGAAGCCGTTCAAGCCGAGCTCAGCGCGCTTTCCTCTGATATTGCAGGCAACGCCTCGAAGTCCGATGAGATCAAATCGCAAATTGACAAATTGGCATCCAAGCTCGCCTTTACTGACAAAAACGCGGCAGAGAAGGAGCTGTTGAAGCTTCAAAACGCGAAAGAAGCGTACGCGGCTTCCCTGAAAGCCGCCGAAAGCAAGTATACCCGAATCAATACCGCCGTCATCGCATTGAAGGCCTCCATCATCCAATTGGAGAAGCAGCTTGAAAACGAGTGCAACGTGAACAGGGAAAAGGAGCTTGAACAAAAGCGACTGTTACTCTCGGAAAAAAGCTTACTGATGAAAACGGCTGATTCGCTTTCTACGATGAACGCGGTAAATACGTCCGCTCTTGCCGATATTAAGCGTACCTCCCGCGATCTTTTGGTGTATGAAAAGCAATATGCAAGCGTTAAGGCTCTTGCAGATACCGCCGTCGGTAACGTAAAGGGCAAGGAAAAGGTCATGCTTGAGACCTATATACAGATGAATTATTTCGACCGCATCATACGCCGCGCCAACACCAGACTTTTGGTGATGTCCGGAGGACAATACGAACTCAAGCGCCGCAAAAATATCGGAGACAATCGCAGTCAAAGCGGGCTTGATCTTAACGTCATCGACCATTACAATGGCACGGAACGAGCGGTTCAAACGCTTTCGGGAGGTGAGTCCTTCAAGGCTTCACTCTCCTTGGCGCTCGGTCTGTCCGATGAGATCCAATCGTCGGCAGGAGGCATCCGCCTTGACAGTATGTTCGTAGACGAGGGCTTTGGGTCGCTTGACAGCGAATCTTTGGAGCAGGCAATGAAAGCCCTGAACGGTCTCACCGAGGGCAAAAAGCTTGTCGGAATCATTTCGCACGTAGATACACTCAAGGAACGTATCGACAAGCAATTGCTTGTCAAAAAAGAGAAAAGCGGCGGCAGCATATGCAAAATCATTATCAACGAATAAAAGAGGTATAAAAATGAACATTTCCACAGTATTATTTGATCTGGACGGTACGCTTCTTCCAATGGAGCAGGATACCTTCATCAAGGCATATTTCGGAGGTCTCGCACGCAAGCTGATCCCTCACGGATACGAGAAGGATACTCTGTTTGGCGCGATTTGGGCAGGAACACAGGCTATGGTCAAAAACACAGGCGAAAAAAAGAACGAGGATATCTTTTGGGACACCTTTTCGGGTATTCTCGGCGAACAAACAAGAGAGGATATTGCACTTTTTGACGAATTCTATGCCAACGATTTCCGTCACGTTCAAAGCTCCTGCGGATATACCCCCAAGGCTGCCGAGGTTATTCGTCTGCTAAAGGAGAAGGGATACCGAGTCGCTCTTGCCACCAACCCGCTGTTTCCCGCCACCGCCACCGAGCAGCGTATCACGTGGGCAGGTCTCAGCCCAAACGATTTCGAGCTTTACACCACGTACGAAAACTCGAATTATTGTAAGCCCAACCCCGACTACTACAGAGACGTGATGAAGAAGCTTGGTGTATCACCCGAGGAATGTCTTATGGTCGGAAACGACGTGGGTGAGGATATGATCGCCGAAACGCTTGGTGCTAAGGTCTTTCTCTTGACAGATCACATCATAAACAAAGAAAATAAGGATATTTCCGTATATCCCAACGGAAGCTTTGACGCTCTGTTACATTATATCAATACCAATCTGTAACAAAAAAGCAGTCGATCAGTTTTATCACTGATCGACTGCTTTTTTACCTTAAAACTCTGCTTTCAGCTCTTCAAGCTCTCTCATCCAAACGGCATTCGTTGCATCTGAAGGCATCATAAAATCCTTTCCGACTAAAGATACCGTACCGATCTTGGGCGCGTCGGGAAGACAGGAACGCTTAAACTGCTGTGAGAAGAACCGTTTTGTAAAGACCTCAAGCCATTTGATAAGCGTTGGATCGTCATAATTTTCACCGAATGCAAGCCTTGCAAGTCTGAAAAGCTTTCGGGGACCGCATCCATACCGTACAAAATGGAAAATATAGAAATCGTGCAGCTCATAAGGGCCAACAAGATCCTCGGTTTTTTGGGCGATTTCTCCGTTTTCCTTTGCGGGAAGCAGCTCGGGGGAAACCGGTGTATCGAGTATGTCATAGAGCGCGTCAGCAAGCTCGTCCTCACCCTTATGCTTTTCAATGTCGGCATAATATCTCACAACGTATCTGATCAGCGTCTTGGGGATCGACGCATTGACCCCGTACATCGACATATGGTCACCGTTGTAGGTAGCCCATCCCAGCGCAAGCTCGGAAAGATCTCCCGTACCAACCACAATACCGCCCTCGGCATTTGCAATATCCATCAATACCTGCGTGCGCTCTCTCGCTTGCGCATTTTCATATACAACGTTGTGATTTTCCATCTCATGTCCGATATCCTTGAAATGCTGCTTGACAGCATCGAAAATATCAACCTGACGGAAATCGACTCCAAGCCTTTCACAAAGCACGGTTGCATTGTTTTTCGTTCTTGACGTCGTACCGAAGCAGGGCATCGTAACCGCAATGATATCGTTGCGATCTCTGTGCAGATAATCCATCGCGCGCACCATTACCAAAAGCGCGAGGCAAGAATCAAGCCCTCCGGAAATGCCTACTACAAGCTTTTTCGAGTAGGAGGCAAGAACACGCTGTGCCAAGCCCTGCGCTTGGATCGTCAGGATCCTCTCGCATCTGCGGGACAGCTCCTCTTTATCGGCAGGAACAAAGGGATGGGGATCGATAGGGCGTGTGATCTCGGTTTCATCCATCTCAAGATCAAATTCAATCTCGGAAAATTCCATTCCTCTCGTGTCCTTGCTAAAGGTATTGTCACCTCTGCGCGCCCGCACAAGTCTTTGCAGATCGAGCTCACTGACAAGAAGCTCACCCGCCTCAAAGTCAAAGGGAAGTCTTTCCGCAAGCAGCGTGCCGCCCTCCGCAATCATACAATGACCTGAGAAGACCGTGCTTGCCGTAGATTCTCCAAGCCCCGAGCTTGCATATATATAACCCGCATACGTGCGTGCCGATTGTATTTTTACAAGATTGCGACGGTATTCCTCCTTACCGATCACTTCGCTTGAGGCAGAAGGATTGGCAATTACCGTCGCTCCCGCCGCAGACAAAACGTTGGAGGGCGGATCGGCAACCCAAAGGTCCTCACAAATCTCCACACCAAGCCTCAAGGAAGGCATCTGCCTGCAAACAAACATCTGCTTGGTTCCAAGCATCACTACACTGTCATCAAATACGTAAGCAAAATTATCGCTTGTGGCGGGAGTAAAGCCTCTCAACTCAAGGTATTCGTCATGATTGGGCAGGTTTTTCTTAGGCACGATACCAAGAAGCTGACCTCCCGACACGATCGCCGCGCAATTGTAAATCTTATCGCTGTAAGCAATCGGAAGTCCAATTACGGATATCATATCGTACATCGCAGTAGAGTATATATAATCTCTTAATCCGGCAAGCGCGCCGTCAAGCAGGGAGTCCGTGTTGAACAGATCTCCGCATGAATATCCTGTCAATGCAAGCTCGGGAAAAACCAAAACCTTTACTCCCAATTCGCTTGCGCGGCATGCAAGATCAATACATGCATTGGCATTGAATACCGTATCGGCAACCTTTAAGGTCGGCGTTGCCGACGCAACCTTTATATATCCGTCTTTCATAAGCAACCATCCTTTCCAAAAGGGAAGTATATTATATATGATACCACAAATTGCAAAAAATTACAAGGGCTTCGTATAATTTTTATCCGATTGCACGTTATAATAAATCTCATAGCCTGTATCAACGCAAAAAAGAAGCCTCCGACGCTCACACAACGCCGGGGGCTTCGAAATCATTACTTAACAAGCTGTCTTTTGATCTTCTTTGTGGTGGTCTTCTCAAACTCAGTCTTTCTGAGCTCAACAGCCTTGATCTGCTTGTACGTAGGCAGCTTTTTATTGGTCGCGTTGACCGCCTTGCGGATCGATTCCTTCACGGTCTCCTCGTCTGCATCCTTGGGGAACTTTGTGAAATCAGGATAGACAACCGCTGTCAGTACGATCTCATCACTGTCGGGGTTCTTTCTTCCGATTACGCAGCATTCACTAATGGTATCGATGGTATCAAGATACTCCTCGATCTCCTCAGGGAACACGTTTTTACCGTTTTCAAGCACGATCACAAACTTGATACGTCCGGTAATATAGATGTATCCATCGCTGTCCATATAACCAACGTCGCCTGTTCTGAACCAACCGTCGTTTGTAAATACTTCAGCGTTCGCCTCGGGATTATTGTAATATCCGATCATTACGTTATCACCCTTGACCTGTACCTCACCCATAGGATATCCCTCGGGAGTCTCCTCACCGTTTGGATCGATACGAACACGGCAACAGGGCACGTTAGGACCGATCGCGCCAAGCTTTCTTGCATAATAAGGCGTAACCGAAACCAAGGGAGAGCACTCGGTAATACCAAAGCCCTCGAATACCGAAATACCGAAATCTTCAAACGCAACGATAAGCTCGGGATTCAGCTTTGCACCGCCACAGATGATATGATCAAGTCTGCCGCCAAATGCCTCAAGCACAGACTTGAACAGGGTCTTTCTTATGTCAATGCCAACCTTCAGCATACCTCTGGAGGCCTTGATCGCCGCCTTCAGCACCTTAGCCTTACCCGTTTTTTCAGCCTCGGACCAAATTCTCTTATACATCGTATTCAAGAACATCGGTACAAGAACAAGACCTGTGGGCTTGAAAAGCTGGAAGTTCTTCATAACGTGGCGGAGAGAATCGTTAATACAGGTCTCAATACCGTATGCAAGCTCCGCCAACAGACACATCAGCTCATAGGTGTGGTGAACGGGAAGAACAGATACCAAAACGTCATCAGACGTAAAGCAAACGGTTTCGATTGCCGAGCTTACTGCCGCAAAAATGTTTTTCTGCGAGAGCATAACGCACTTACTTGTTCCCGTTGTACCGGACGTAAACAACATTTCACACATTGCGTCGCGATTCTTTACCATACCCACGGTATATCCGGCATCAAGATTCTCCTGACCGATCGTAAGAAAATCGGCAAAGGGAAGAACCTTTTCAGAGAAAGAGGAATCATAGTCAGAGCTGATGGGGATGAAGCGCTTCAGCGTAGGATGAGAATTGATGGTGGTAACAAACTTTTCGTTAAAGGACTTGGAATATACGATCGCGTCAGCCTCTACCATCTCAAGGAACTTCTCGATCTGCGAAAGCTCCAGCTCCTTGTCCATAGGAATGATGACGGTTCCGGATGCAAGCGCACCTACGTAGGTGCAGAGCCATTGAGGAGAGGTATCTCCGATTACCGCCACGCGTTTTCCGACAAGCTCCAATTTATCAAAAGCAGCCGCAACCTGATGAATCGTACGGTATACCTCTGCATACGTCATCTCCTTAAGCGCGCCCTGCTCAAAATACTTGTAGCAGACCTTGTCGCCATGTGACTTGATAAGATCCAACAAATCGTTGACGTCCCAGACGTGGGGAAGATTTCTGATCATTCTTTTTCTGTTCGGAACCTTAGTTGTACTCATATTTCATTTCCTTTCTGTAAATCAAGACTCTGTCGTTTTATTGTTAACAGCTTCACTGATAGCAAGCATCACGCGCATAAAGCATTTCATCTCATATTCGCTGATCTTGTCACTGATCTCACTAAAGTATTTTTCGATTAGCGCCTTGGTCTCTCTGATGACTTCTTTTCCTTTTTCGGTAAGGATATATTTATTTCTGTATTTTCTTCCGTCGTTGAATTTTTGATTGGTCTGAATAAAGCCGCCCTTCATCAGATCGGCAGTCGTACGGGAAACAAAAGCCTTGTCGACTCCGCAATCCTTAGACAGCTCCGTAGGAGTCAGGCCCTCCGAAGACAGATCGATGTGCATCATACAGTTGAAATGAGCCGAACGAATGCCAAACTCCGATATTTTGATGCTTTTGATCTTGTCGACGCATTTCATTACGTTTTCAAGCGAAAGAAGAAGAGAGTACTTGTCCATATCTTTGCCTCCGTTCTATCACAAGGGTGATTATTAGCAAACAAGCATACAATTATAGTATATAATAATTTGAAGATTTTGTCAACAAAACAACATCTCTTTAACACTTTATTTACAATATAATATTTATAAAAATTGTCGAAATCCTTGACAAACCGAAATAAATATGTTATATTTTAATTTCAAGTAAGAAATTTTTTCAGTTTGACGAAAGGCGGACAGCGCTATGGAAAAAGTAAAAACAGCCGTGATCGGTTTGGGACAAAGAGGATATTCGATGTTGAAATATCTGCTTTTGGGTATGGACAATTGCGAGATCGTCGCAGTCTGCGACCTCTATCAGGACAGAGTAGACGCAGCGGTTGCGCTTGTGAAGGAAAAGACCGACAAGGATATTTTCGGCACAACAGATTATAAGGAGCTTTTAACACGTGACGGCATCGAGGCAGCGCTTGTTATGACAAGCTGGGAAAGCCACGTAAGGATCGCCTGCGAAACGATGGAGGCAGGAATCCCAACCGGACTTGAGGTTGGCGGCGCTTACGATATTGAAGAGTGCTTTGATTTGGTTAAAACTCAGGTCAAAACCAAGACCCCCTTTATGTTCCTCGAAAACTGCTGCTACGGCAGATATGAGATGATGGTTATGAATATGGTTCGCCAGAACCTTTTCGGCGAGATCGTCCACTGCGAGGGCGGTTATCAGCACGACCTCCGCACCGAGATCCTTCGCGGAGAAGAGATCCGTCATTACAGACTCAACAATTACATAAACCGTAACTGCGAAAACTATCCCACACATGAGCTCGGTCCCATCGCGCAGATTCTCGATATCAACAAGAGCAACCGTATGGTCTATCTGACCTCAATGTCTTCAAAATCCCGCGGACTCAACGACTACGCAAAGCTGAATCCCGACACGATCCAGAGCAAATTCGTTGATCAGAAATTCAATCAGGGTGATGTGGTGACCACAAACATTATGTGCTCCAACGGCGCTACTATCACGCTGATTCTGGATACCTGCTGCGGTCGTCCCTACAGCCGTAATTTCACGATCCACGGCACACGCGGACTTTACCGCGAGGACGGTAATTATGTCTATCTGGACAGCGATTTCGGACCCGAAACACATTGGAATTGGGCTCCTCATTATAACAACGCAAAGGAATATACCGAGAAATACGAGCATCCCGTATGGCAGAAGTTCCTTGCAGACGGTGTGCGCGGCGGCCACGGCGGTATGGATTACCTCGTTTACAATGAATTCTTCAACTACGTCATTAACGGCGGTAAATCTCCCATCGACGTCTACGATGCGGCGGCTTGGATGAGTATCACACCTCTCTCCGCGGTTTCTATCCGCGAGGGAAGCAGACCCGTTGAAATTCCCGATTTTACAATAATTCGATAAGGATTTGTGGGGGAAGGAAACTTTTTTAAGGAAAAAGTTTCCTTCCCCCACATCCCATCTTTCAAAAACCTGCAGAAAAGAGTTTTTTATATTTCATAAATACTCTAAAAGGATGGAAAGTATTGACAAGCAAGAGATTTGTGTGCTATAATTATGTAAATAATCTTTAGAGAGGCTTATTATGGAAAATATTCTGAACAAAAAAGGCTTTATCTGCGATATGGACGGCGTTATCTATCACGGCAGTAAGATCCTCGACGGCGTTGCTGATTTCGTGAATTGGATGATAGAGAATGACAAGAAGTTCGTATTCCTTACCAACAGTCCCGAGAGAACTCCTCACGAGCTCAGTATGAAGCTTGAAAGAATGGGACTTTCGGTTTCTGCCGATCATTTTTATACAAGTGCAATGGCAACAGCGGAGTTTTTGCACTCGCAGGCTCCCGGATGTACCGCCTACGTTATCGGTGAGGCGGCGCTCTCCAAGGCCCTTTACGACCATAAGATCTATATGAATGACGTCGATCCCGATTACGTGGTTATCGGCGAGACGAGAACCTATTCCTTCGAAAAAATAGAGAAGGCAATCGCTTTGATAAATAAAGGTGCGAAGCTGATCGGCGCTAACCCCGACCCTATCGGCGTTACAACCAACGGAATTATGCCTGCAACAGGCTCGCTTGTTGCTCCCATCGAGATCGCAACGGGTAAAAAAGCATATTTTGTAGGTAAACCCAACCCCTTGATGCTTCGTCACGGTCTGCGTATTCTCGGCTGTCACAGCGCAGACATCGCATTCATCGGCGACAGAATGGACACCGACATTATCGCGGGAATCGAATCCAACGTTGATACAGTGCTTGTTCTGTCCGGCGTTACCAAGAGGGAGGATATCGATAAATTCCCCTACCGCCCCAAATACGTTCTGAACGGCGTTGGAGATATCATAAAGAACAAATAAGGAGCTTGCTTTATGGGGAACTACGATTCTAAAAAATGGTTCAAGGAAGAAGCAAAATTCGGGCTTATGATCCATTGGGGCCTATATAGCCTGTTGGCAGGGGAGTATCGGGGCGAGCGTACACCCTGGATCGGTGAATGGGCACAAGCATACTTCAGAATTCCGAACAAAGAATACGAGCAGCTTACAAAAGCGTTCAATCCCATCTATTTTGACGCAGAGGAATGGGTAAAGATCGCCAAGGACGCAGGAATGACCTATATGGTGGTTACAAGCAAACACCACGACGGCTTTGCGCTCTTCAAATCCGATTATGATCCCTATAACGTTGTTGACGCAACTCCGTTCGGTCGTGACGTAATAGGCGAGCTATCTGCCGCTTGTAAAAAGCACGGCTTAAAATTCGGTCTCTATTACTCACAGGAAATCGATTGGCACGAGCCTAACGGAGGCGGTTATAAGCCTCCGCGCCTCAATTGCTATGATACTCCCTGGACAAACAATTGGGACTTTAAAGATGATGACAAGAATTACGAGCAATGCTTTTACAAAAAGATCCTGCCTCAGGTCAAGGAAATTTTGACCAAGTACGGTGAACTTTGTCTGATTTGGTTCGATACCCCCATAACGATCAAGAAAGAATACTCTCAAATTCTGTACGATCTTGTCAAAGAGCTCCAACCCAACTGTCTTGTCAACAGCAGAATCGGAAACGGATTCGGAGATTATCAGTCTATGGGAGATAACGAAATCCCCGATCAATATATGGACGGCGTTCTCGTCGAGTCTCCTACGACACTCAATGACACGTGGGGCTTCAAATATTTCGATGACAATTGGAAGGACGCCGATCAAGTCCTCAGGATCAAAAAGCACCTGAACGAGCGAGGTGTCAATTACCTCTTAAACGTAGGACCCGATCATCTTGGCAGGTTCCCCAAGCCCGCTGTTGATATTCTGCGCGAGGTAGGAAAAAAGTCATAATAATTAAAAAAAACGGATACTCTTACCGTGCGGCAAAAGTATCCGTTTTGTTATATTGCTATTTCCCGCGCGTCAGCGTCTCACGCTTTGAAGCCAAACGGGAAAATTCTGTCAGCGTCATACCGGTTTTCGCTTTGAAAAGCTTTGAAAAATAGTTCAGCGAGGAATACCCCAAGGCCTCGGATATTTCCGTGAAGCTTGCCGTACCGCTGCGTATCATGATCTTCGCCTTGCCAATCTTCTGTTCGTTAAAATACTCGATTACCGTTTTGTTCGTCTCTCTCTTGAATTTTTCAAGCAAAACCGTAGGGCTTACCCCAAAGCATTTACATATATCTTCTATCCTGACCTGCTCGTTGATATGCTCCTGCAGATAATCCTTCACACCGCTTATAAGAACCGTCTCTTCAAGCTTTTTGCTGATCTTCTGCGTTTCATTGATAATGATGTCAATGTTCATAAGCCTACAGTAAACGATAGAGAGAAATCTTTCAAGAGAAGCGTATATATATCCCAACACAACGTCGGGCGTATCAGGCTTTACGACGATCTCTATGCGGGGAGGCTGCTTTATCTTCGAATAGTCACATATGTGGGTAGTGGTAAAAATGGTGTCAAGAATGATCTTTTGCTCCTCCTCACCAAGTAATATGGGACCGTTTTCAAAGCTTTTCAGCGCCTCGGAATCGCATACGAAGCTGATGAGAGCATACTCGGCACGGCGCGCGTTCCATCCGTAAGAAAAATCGGTATTCGCAGGGCAATAAAACATCATCCCCGAGGAAAGAGAATATCTCTTATCACCAAGAGTGTAATATCCTTCGCCGTCAACCACCACGTAGATCTGAGAAAAATTGACGTTTTTATCCACGTAAGGGTTGTCGGGTATAGCGGACGGATAATAATAGGCACTGACCAGCTCCGAAAATTCAAACACTCTGCCTCCCGTGCGTCTGCTCATATCGCTCATTTCTCAGCCTCCCTTCGGCAGTTTTTGTTAGCATTATTTTTTGCCGCAAATCACATTGTCCGTGATATAATGACAAATTTCCGTGATTTTTTCCGTAGATTTCGCCACATACCGCGTGTATAATATTATACACAAAGCCAAACGCTTTGTCAAGTTGCAACTGAGACTTTCCCAAAAAAGGAGGAATAATCATGAAAAAAGTATTAAAATGCGGAATTATAGGCCTTAGTATGGGCATCTTTCACCTTGACGCGGTGCTTGCAAACGGTGCGGAGATCGGTGCTGTTTGCGACGTCAATCCCGAAACCTTAAAAAAGATCGGCGATAAGTATGAAATCCCCGAAGAAAAACGCTTCACCGATTGGAAAGAGCTGATCAAAATCAAGGAGCTTGATATCATACATATCGTCACCCCCGACCAGCTTCACCGCGAGATCTCCGAGGAGGCATTGAAGGCAGGGAAGCACGTGCTTTGTGAAAAGCCCATCGCGCTCAAAAGAGAAGATATTTCTGCAATCGTGAAAGCCGCAGAGGCTTCCGATAAAAAGTTTATGATCGGTCAGGTTATGCGCCTCAACCCCGCAAAGGCGAAGATCACCGAAATGGCAAACTCCGGTGAGATCGGCGAGATCTACTGCGTGGAGAGTGAATATGCCCACGATTACGCAACCATTCTTCACGGCTGGAGAGCAGATCCCCTGCGTCACGGTGTGATCGGCGGCGGATGCCACGCTGTCGACCTTCTCAGACATATCGCAGGCGACCCTCTTGAGGTATTTGCGTACGGAAGCCATAAGCTTCTCCCCGAGGTTAGCTATGACGACGCTACCGTTGCGGTTCTGAAGTATCCGAACGGTGTCATCGGAAGAATCTTTGTTTCCACGGGTTGCAAGAGACCCTATACCAGCAGAACAGTTATATACGGCACAAAGGGAACGATCATCTGGGACGACACCGCACCCACGGATATCATTCTTCACCGGGTGGACGAGGGCGGAGTTTATCTGAAAAAGCCCTCGCAGATCGTTAAGGTCGACCCCAGCCACCACAATATCACAAAAGAGCTTGAAATTCTCATCGATCATATCGAAAACGACACCCCCGTCAGAATGAGCGCAAGAGAGGGTGCAAAGACCGCCGCGATCTGCTTCGCGATCATTGAGTCGGCAAAGACAGGTAAGCCTGTAGCTCCTGATTATGAGTTTTGACAGCAAGTAATAAATTGATTTTCGGAGAGTTTTACATATGAATCTGCTTTCGGATATCAACGTACACATTGAAAACAAAAGGGCAAGCCGCTTATTTTTCATTTTTATGTGGCTGATGTATGCCCTTGTGTACATGACCAAAAACTGCTTTTCAGGCGCTCTCGCCGCAATCGTTGACGAGGGAACGCTGACCTTGACTCAAGCGACTGTAATCAACGCGGCATTCTACGTGGCGTATGCGCCCTTGCAGATACTCGGCGGCATTTTTGCCGATAAATACAGCCCCGAGAAGCTGATAACCGTGGGACTAATTGGCAGCGCGGTATCAAACGTCGTTATATTTTTCAATCAGAACTTTTATATGATGCTTGTTTCGTGGGTGTTCAGCGCAATCATTCAGTTTGCACTCTGGCCTGCGGTATTCAAGGTAATATCCTCCCAGCTTGTGAGAAGTGACCGCTCGAAAATGGTATTCTATATGACCTTTTCAGCGTCGGGCGGATTGATTCTGGCATACGCTGTTTCGGCATTCGTTCCCAATTGGCGATATAATTTCGCAATCTCCGCAATTGCGCTCGTTGTGCTTGCGATAGCCTTGCTGATCCTTTGCAAGGCATTGAATCCTCTGCTAAAAAAGGATCAAGAGCCTGTACGGCACGAGGATGTTGATCACAATATCGATCACGGACAGAGAACGGCTCCCATCCGTATCTTTCTTATCAGCGGATTTTTCGTGGTCCTGCCCGCAATTGTGCTTCGAATGATGGTGGAGAACGGCTCAAAGACCCTGTCACCCACAATGCTGAGCCAAAGCTACGAAAACATAACACCTATGCTCGGCAATCTGCTCAATATTCTGATCATATCATCGGGCATCGTAGGAATGATACTTATAAAAGTATTTGTCTTTCCGAGGCTTATCAAAAACGAGTTGGTTTGCTATCTCATATTGCTGATCATATCTCTGCCGTTCGCCACCGTTCTGCGATTTGTGGGAAGCTTGCCCATATGGCTTGCCGTGCTGTCGCTTTGTATAGTATCGATGCTCCTGTCTGCCACCAATCTTCTTACGCAGTATTATAATATGCATTTTGTGCAATACGGGCTTAACGGGACCGCGGCAGGAATACTCAACGCGGCGGCAAGCTTCGGACTTGTGCTTCAGTATTGCGTGTTCGGCACGGTGGCGGATCATTTCGGCTGGCAGGTAGTCACCACCTTGTGGATCGTTATGATAGCAGTCTCCGCTGTCTGTATTGCCTTCGGAATACTGCCGCTGAAACGGTTTTCAGAAAAAGAATAGCTTACGCAAATCTCAAAAACCGCAATCGGATCATATCATCCGATTGCGGTTTTTATGCGTTGTTCATATTCACTTAAGAGCCCCCGCCATGAAAGCTCTCAATCGTTGTCTGTACTCACCAAGCATGATGTTTTCGTTGGTGGTATCGTATTTATTATCTCCTACATCGGTAAAATAGTTCATCGTGTTGCGGTTGATCGAAATAGAATCAAGGGGCCAACCGGGATGCCGTGCATCGGCAACCTTGTCTACCATATAGAACGCGCTCGCCCTCGTTGCCTCGCTGTTTTCCATATAGGAGGATATCTTACCGCAGTTATAGATTGCAATACCGTCGAGATAGTATGCCAAAGCTCTGCCGCCAAGGGAATGGACAAGCTCCGAATAATACTTTATTATCTCCTCATCGTCAAGCCTCTTTCCGTGCGGAGCCCTTATATTCAGTCCCGGCTGTCTCTCGTCGTCAAGGGGCAGGGAATCGAAATAAAGACCCGAATCATTACAAACAACTCTGTCGCAAAATCTTCCGTAAAACCTCGCCTTAATGATCGCGTTTTCTTCGGGTGTTTTGCCTGCCTCATCGGGCTCGGCGTCAATCCCGAGATCGCTCAAGGTGCAGAATTCATATCCGTAACCCGACAAAAGCTCCTCAAAACGGCGAACCTTTGAGGGATTTGTTGTGCCTATCAAAACTCTCATTTTTCCTATCCTCACTTTGGGGCTTATTGAACACAATACAATGAATACGGCGCGTGTTTCGTACTGCCTTTGTAATCCTTGTAGCACAATCCCATATCTGTTGAAATAGCGCTCTTGATCAATTCTTTCGTTAATTCAGGAACATCATCACGTGATAAAGCCTCCTCAACGTCCACCCATAAAACCTCGCTGTTTTCGTCGTTATCAGAACAAGCATCACCTGAAACGTATTCAGCCTTAAACGCGATATACCAATCATGCATATTAAACCGAATGCCGACAATACTCAATGGCTTCACAAGAATCTGTGTTTCTTCTATAAATTCACGCACCAACGCATCCTGCGGTGTCTCACCGTTATTCACATATCCTCCGGGGATAATCAACATTCCTTTTCCGCCGCCATACGTGTGGCGTGCAAGCAGCACCTTATTATCTTTGATAACGATTCCTGTAACGCTTTGCCCCCAATTGGTATTTTCATTTCCCATATATGCAACCTCATTTCTGCAAATTAAACGATGTCCTCTATTTCTTCCTCATCCTCTTGATCTTTTCTTCATCGGGAGTAACAAAAGCCGACCAATTATTATGATAGATAACAAATCCGGGCTTGGCACCGGAAACCTTTTTCACACCGCGAGCAAATAGGTAGTCGACCTCAACGCTAGACTTGCCCTTCGCCTTGGAATAGTACGCCGCGATCTCGCAAGCATCGGTAAAGTCCTCGGCAGGGGGCTCTTCACCGTTTGTGATGAGAAGGACGTGGGAGCCCGCCATATTCTTGGCGTGGAACCAATAGTCGTGTCGCTCAGCCAATTTGTGAGTGATATATTCGTTCTGATAGTTGTTCTTTCCGCAAAGCACGCGGTAGCCGTTGGTGGTCACAAACTCGGCGATCACGGGAGCGGGCTGCTTTTTGGGCGCGGCATAGCCCTTCATTTTTGAGGCATATCCGCTTCTGTAAAGCTCGTCACGAATCTCCGACAGGTCTGCGGTGGTCTCGGCCTTTGCAAGAGCCTCAAATACCGAATAAATATATTCAAGCTCGTGCCTTGCGATCTCCAGCTGCTTTGCAAGCTCGACCTTCGCGGTCTTGGATTTGTTATAATGCTTATAATATCTCTGGGCGTTTGAGGCAGGGGAGAGCCGCTCGTCAAGCTCGATCACAGCGGTGTCAAAATCCTGTTTTTCCTCGTTCCAGCTTTCGTAATCGATAAGCTCCACCGACTTGTCGCCGCGCTTCAGCTTATAAAGATTCGCTGTGATAAGATCGCCGTAAGCCTTGTATTTTTCGCCCTTTTCGCAATCGGCAAGCTCCTTTTCCTGTACCTCGATTTTTCTGAGAAGTCTGGTTTCGGCACCTGTAAGCAGGCGGAGAATATCCGCCGCCCTCTGCTTAACTCTTTGCTCACGGTCGCGGCTTGCAAAATAAAGATCAAGAGCGTCGGAGGGGCTTTCAAAGCTCCTATACTCAAAATTCGCGCCGTAATAGGAGAGTCGAATAAAGGAATACTCCACGGGCGTGCCGTTTTCAAGTATAACGGTAGGCTTAAAGTCTCCGTTAGCCATATCCTCAAATACCTTTGCAAACTCTGCGTAAAGCTTTTCGCATTTCACCTCGTAAAGCGCCGCATCGAATCTGCCCGAGGCTCTCGCCACGATCTCTCTTGCCACGCTTGTAGCGATTCCGAGATAGGTGGAGGTAATAAACTTATCCGCGCTCTTTTCCTGAGGGAACTGCTCAAAACGGGCAGAGAATCCCTCGAAATCCTCCTTGTTCGGATCAAGCTTATCCTGTGCGGGAGGGAGCTCGTAGGTCATACCGGGCAGAACCTGACGGAGACTGCTGGTGGTAAAATCCACGGTTTTGAGAGAGGCGATCACCTTCATTCTCTCGTCGCAGAAGATCAAATTGGAATACTTACCCATAACCTCGGCAACGAGATACTTTTTGCAGTCAAACCCCATCTCGTCGCGTGTGTCAAAGGTCAATTTCACAACTCGCTCAAAGCCCGCCTGCTGGATGTCGGAAAGACAAGCCCCCGTCAAATGCTTGCGAAGCAGCATACAAAACATAGGCGCCTGCATCGGGTTCTCCCTCTGAGCCGAAGTGAAGCCTATCCTCGGACAGTTTGACCCCGCGTTGATAAGCAGACGCTTGCCACCCGCAAGAGTGCGCATCTGTAAAATAATCTCATCTCTCTCTGGCTGATATATTTTCTCAATTCTGCCACCCTTTGCAACGCTCACAAGCTCGTGAACGACACAGGACAGCATACCTGCATCAAATGCCATATTTCATTTACCTTTCGTCGTAACAGTAACAAATTTCAAAAATTCCAAATAATATTATATCACCTTCTTGCTTTTTTTGCAAGATAGTGTTATAATAAATTTGTATTTATGCAAAAATTTCCCAAAAGCGGGAATTTTCCCGCAGAAAGGATAAAATAATGACTGATTCTAATAAAAAAACACAAAACGTTATCGGAATAGACGTTGGCGGAAGCACCACGAAGATCGTGGGCTTTAAAAGAGAAGAGAATGGTAAAAACTCTTTGATCTCTCCGTTTCTCGTCCGCGCTACCGACCCCATAACCTCGATATACGGTGCGTTTGGTAAATTCACCGCCGAAAACAACCTCTCCCTTGAGGACATTGACCGCATTATGGTAACCGGCGTTGGCGCAACGCATATGCAGAAGCCTATATATTCGCTCAATTGCCACACCGTCCCCGAATTTTCGGCGGCCGCTCTCGGCGGCCTCTATCTCTCGGGGCTTGACGAGGCAATCATTGTCAGTATGGGTACGGGTACAGCGCTGATCCACGCAAAGCGAGAAGGAAGAAAAACACAGATCAATTACCTTGGCGGTACGGGAGTCGGCGGCGGTACACTGCTTGGGCTTACAAAGAAAATGACGGGAATTGATACCATTGAGCATATCGAAGAGATCTGTGCCGACGGCGATCTGAAAAACATCGACCTGCGCGTCGGTGATATCTCCAAAAATGCCAAATTTACGGGTGTGAACGAGAATCTGACCGCATCTAACTTCGGCAAGGTATCCGATATGGCAAGCAACAGCGATATTGCGCTCGGCGTTGCCAATATGGTCGCCGAAACCATCGCGATGATGGCTGTCTTTACCGCAAGAGGACATAATATCAAAAACGTTGTGCTGATCGGTAATCTGACGAACATAAAGCCCGTGAGAAACGTGTTTGCAAATCTCGACTCCTTCGGTATTAACTTTATTATCCCCGAAAACGCAAGCTTCGGCACCGTTGTGGGCGCGGCGCTGTACGAGGAGCTTGAATGATGCTCATTTTTTTCAAATATTGACGATATTTCTGATGAAAAGCCACCAAAGCCCTTGACGAATCGGCATTTTCGTGATATAATAAATAGTTGTATAAGTTCAAGTAACATATTGAAAGGACATAAGTATTATGCAGTGGACATCACTTAACGATCTGAGAGAAAAATATCTCTCCTTCTTTGAATCCAAGGGACACCTTCGTCTCCCCTCGTATTCGCTCGTTCCTCATAACGACAAATCTCTTTTACTTATAAACTCGGGTATGGCGCCTATGAAGAAGTTCTTCACAGGCGAGGAGCAGCCCCCCAGAAACCGTGTCACCACCTGCCAGAAGTGCATCCGTACACCCGACCTTGAGCGCGTTGGTCACACCGCGCGTCACGGTACGTTCTTCGAGATGCTGGGTAACTTCTCCTTCGGTGACTACTTCAAGGAAGAAGCTATCGCTTGGTCTTGGGAATTCCTCACAGGTTGGCTCGAGATCCCCGGTGACCTGCTCTGGCCCTCTATCTACGAGAACGACGAGGAGGCTTACGACATCTGGGTCAACAAGATCGGCGTTGACCCCACTCACGTCGTTCGTCTCGGCAAGGCAGACAACTTCTGGGAGCACGGAAGCGGCCCCTGCGGTCCTTGCTCCGAGATCTACTTTGACCGTGGAATCAAGTACGGCTGCGGAAGCCCCGACTGTAAGCCCGGTTGCGATTGCGACAGATTTATGGAGATCTGGAACAACGTATTCTCTCAGTTCAATAACGACGGCAAGGGCAACTACACCGAGCTTGCGCAGAAGAACATCGATACCGGTATGGGTCTTGAGCGTCTTGCTTGCGTTATGCAGGGTGTTGACAATATGTTCGAGGTTGACTCTATCCGTAAGGTTATCGACAAGACCTGCGAGATCGCAGGCAAGACCTACGGCAACGATGCAGAGAACGATATCTCTATCCGTGTTGTAACCGACCACTCAAGAAGTGCTATGTTTATGATTTCCGACGGTGTTATCCCCTCCAACGAGGGAAGAGGCTACGTCCTCCGCCGTATTATCCGCCGCGCATGCCGCCACGGTAAGCTTCTCGGCATCAATCATCCTTTCCTCGTTGATACGGTCACCGTGTCTATCGAAGAAAGCTGCCGCGCTTATCCTGAGCTTGACGAAAAGCGCGCTTATATCCTCAAGGTCATCGCAATGGAAGAGGAGAGATTCGATGCAACCGTTGACGCAGGTCTTTCCAAGCTCTCCGAAATGATCGAGGAGGCAAAGAAAAACGCTGCCGCTCAGCTTTCGGGCGATGACGTATTCAAGCTTTACGATACCTTCGGTTTCCCCATTGACCTCACCCGTGAGATCGCCGAGGAAAGCGGACTTGCTATCGACGAAGAGACCTTTAAGACCCTCATGAAAGAGCAGAGAGACAGAGCAAGAGCCGCAAGAGGCAATATCGGCGGTTGGGACAGCTCCGATAAGGAGATCCTCGCAGGTCTTCCCACTACCGAGTTTACCGGTTATACCGAGACCCAAACAGAAGCGAAGGTCCTTGCAATCATCGTTGACGGTATGCTCGTAAACGAAGTAAACGAAGGCGAATTCACCCTCATCCTTGATAAGACCCCCTTCTACGGAGAAGGCGGCGGTCAGGTCGGCGACGAAGGCGCTGTTTTCGGTCCAGATACATTGGTGCTCGTTGATGATACAAAGAAGACCGACGGCATTTATCTGCACATTTGTCATATAAACAACGGAACGATAAAAGTCGGCGACGTCCTTAAAGCTGATGTCAATGAAGAAAGACGCAACGCTATCAAGCGCAACCACTCCTCGCTCCACCTGCTTCAGGGCGCGCTCCGTCAGGTGCTTGGTACTCACGTTGAGCAGGCAGGCTCTTACGTCGACGAGCAGAGAGGTCGTTTCGACTTTACCCACTTCGCAGCGGTTACTCCCGAGGAGCTTGCAAAGGTTGAGGCTATTGTGAATGCTAATATTCTCGCGGGAATTGCCGTTGATACTATCGAGACCGACATCGAGAGCGCGAAGAAGCTTGGCGCTATGATGCTCTTCGGTGAGAAGTACGGTGCAACTGTTAGAGTTGTTAAGATGGGCGACGCTTCCACAGAGTTCTGCGGAGGTACCCACGTTGATAATACCGCAAAGATCGGTCTTTTCAAGATCGTTTCCGAATCCTCCGTTGCAGCAGGTGTTCGCCGTATTGAGGTCGTAACAGGTCTCGGTGTTCTTGAACTTATCGCATCCAAGGACAAGCTTATCGCGGAGACCGCGACAGAGCTTAAGGTGCAAAACCCCGTTGACATTGCCAAGAAGGCAACTCAGCTTCAGGGCGAGATTGCGGCTATGAAGAAGGAGATCGAGGCTCTTAACTCCAAGCTGGCAGGAAGTAAGCTTGCAGACGTTCTCGCGGGCGCAGTTTCCGTTGGCTCCGTTAAGCTTGTAACATACGTTGCAGACGGTATGGAGATCGACGCGGCAAGAAGCCTTTCCGATAAGATCAAGGCAGAGAACGCAGATATGGTTGCAGTTCTCGCGGTCAAGGCAGGCGACAAGCTGAACTTTATCGCAGTTGCAGGTAAGGACGCAGTTGCCGCAGGTGCACACGCAGGCAAGCTGGTTGGCGCAGTTGCCGCTGTTACAGGCGGTAAGGGCGGCGGACGTCCCGATAACGCTATGGCGGGCGGACGCGACGCTTCCAAGATCGCAGAGGCACTTGAGAGCGCAAAAGCAACTCTTGAGGGTATGCTTAAGTAATTAAAGTATTGATAAAAATCCCGAGGCTTGATGCCTCGGGATTTTTTCTATTGAATCTTCGTCATGGGATGAACCCAGACACCGTATTTGTTTCTGAAATAGACCTTGAAGTTCTTACCGTCGGAGGGAATCGGTCTTGTGAAGGTACCGCTTTGCTTTCCTCATCGGTCAACTCCTCATATTTTGCAAGACTTGCGCACCCAACTCCGTCTATGCGGAAATCCATATAAACAATTTCGCTTTGCGGGTCACAAGGATCGGCGGATACCGACAGCTCTCGGTTTTCAACGGAAAAGCCGATCTTTGCTTTATTGACGCAAAATTCTACACTTTCATTTGCGTTTTTCAACCTTGCAACGTAATATCCGCGACCGAGCCGACGGGGAAGGACTGCTCTTGCGCCAACCTTGATCTCCTCAATAAGCTGGCCGCCACGGGAAATCTCAACCACGTCGTCTTCATCGGAGAAAACCGAGATCAGAACGTCCTCTCCAACAAGATAGTTGGATTTGTCGCCGTTATCAACGCTTATCTTGGGCGTTTTCTTCTCGATGCCACTTTCACGGAGCATTTTATCAATATCCTCGTCAAGATCGGGCACGGAGTCGATAAGATCGTATCTCCAAAGGGCAAAAAGCTTATATTTTTCGTAAAATTCCTCAGGGGTAAACTGTCTGCGCGCACAGGATGGGCGAATTGCCTCGGAAACCTCCATAAGGGCAATATTTTCGTTTTCATCGCGGAGAATATCGGTGATCAGCGCAACGTGATTTCTTCCTTCACCAAAGGCGTAAAGCACGTCACAAAGCTCGATATCGTCTACCGTGTATTCCTGCTTTTTTGCCACGCATCGCATACCGGGAATCGTTGCCCAGCATTTGGTGCTGACTCTGCGCGCAATACCGAAGGCATATCTCGCCAAGCCGTTGCAGACGATACCGAAATTACAGCAATTAAACGCACCGTGTCCGGGAGCGTAAAGCTTGCTGTCGGGATTTGGGATCGCAGACAAAAACGACTCAAAGGAAACGTTCTCTGCAAAGAACTTATCGGTCAGCTCGGTGGAGGAGTAGGGAAATCCTGTCACCTCCACGCCCGCGGGCAGGACTGTATTTCCAACATTTCTCAGATACGTAGGCACGTCTCTTATGGGAGTCCATTTGAAATCGGTCAGCTGTCTTGATCTTGCGATTATCGCTTTTTTTGCTCGCGTATCGGGTAAGGTGCTTTTCAGCTCCGCCATTTTAATCTCCATTTCGCCGCTCTGCGGCGGCACAAATAATAATCGATGAGTTTTGCCTTAGCAAAATTCACGCGTGAAAAAGATCATTTCACTAGTAGCTTTCACGCTATTATCCTTTCACGCTATTATCCCTTGAAAGGATTCTTTACGGCAGTATCCTTCATTTCCTGAATAACGGCGCGAGGCTTCTTTGCCTTAAATATAGCCGATCCCGCTACAATGACGTTTGCGCCCGCAGATGTCAAAAGTCCAACGTTTTGCGCGTTGATTCCTCCGTCAACCTCTATGTCAAGAGAAGCGCCGCGCTCCGCAGCATAACGACGAAGGGTAGATACCTTATCAAGTGTTTCGGGAATCAAGGACTGTCCGCCAAATCCGGGCTCTACAGTCATAATCAACGCCATATCGATATGACCAACGAAGGGGAAAAGATGCTCGACAGGTGTTTTGGGCGATACCGCAAGGCAAGCCTTCATTTCATAAGAATGAATGAGATGGATCACCGACATCGGATTCTCGCAAGCCTCGTAATGAACTGTAATAATATCCGCACCGGCCTTTACGAATCGGTCTATATATCTCTCGGGACGCTTGATCATAAGATGCACGTCAAAGATCATATCCGTGCATTTTCTGATTCCCGCAATCAGATCGGGACCAAAGCTGATATTAGGAACAAACGCACCGTCCATTATATCAAGATGCAGGTACTGTGCGCCCGCCTCATCAACTCTTTTAATGTCGTCGGCGAGATTTGCATAGTTTGCAGCAAGAAGAGAAGGAGCAATATAAATCATAAATTAAACCGTACCTTTCGTAATATCATTCATATAAATTTTTTGTAGAAATATCGGGACTTACCTCATATTATGTCGTATAAGGCAACGCTTCGGAATAGCCTTTTTTTATTTCAAAAAGCAGGACGTAAACATCAATCGGGCGCATCCGTAGCGATCATATATTGGGATCGTTGCCAAGGCGGCGATCCCACCGCATCAGATCCTCTCAAGCAGACAGACCGCGTGTGCGGCAATTCCGAGGCCCTCGCCCGTAAATCCAAGCCTTTCCTCCGTGGTCGCCTTAATGCTGACGTTTGCAACGTCGGTTTCCAGCGCACTTGCAATATTCGATCTCATCGCCTCTATATGCGGCGCCATTTTCGGGGCCTGCGCAATGACCGTTGCATCAACGTTGCCAATGCGATAGCTTCTTTCCTTCATCAGCTCTGCAACTCTGCGACAGAGAACCAAGCTGTCAGCCCCCTTGTAAGCGGGATCGTTGTCGGGGAAAAGATGGCCGATATCTCCAAGAGCCAACGCACCGATAATCGCATCCATAACGGCATGCACCAACACGTCCGCATCCGAATGACCGAGCAAGCCCTTCGTGTAAGGGATATCTACTCCGCCAATAATGCATTTTCTGCCTTCGACGAGTCTGTGAACGTCGTAGCCGTGACCGATCCTCATTTTTTCTTTTCCTCTTTTTCCTTTTCAGCCGCCTCTGCGATCGCCGCAAGTCTGGCCTCCTCATCAGCTCTTGCCTTCAATATTGCCTCGGCAAAATAGACGTCCATCGGCTCCGTAACCTTGATGTTTTCTCTTGATCCCTCGATCAGCTTGACGGGGATGCGGATATGCTCAAGAAGGGAAGCGTCATCGGTTCCCTCGAATTTTTCGTCACGGGCAATATATGCAGCCGCACGGAAAGCGTTCACCTTAAAGACCTGCGGCGTTTGCGCCTGCCAAGCAAGCTTTCTGTCGGGAGTTTCCTCAACAAACGCGTTCTTGTCACCGATCTTGACCGTGTCGATCGCTCTGATGGCAAGAATCGCACATTCGTGCAGATATGCGCTATGGCATACGCGTGCGATCATTTCCTGCGTGATCAGACATCTTGCGGCATCATGTATCGCGATAAATTTAGACTTATCGTTAACTGCATCAACACCGTTACGCGCAGAGACCTGTCTTGTATCTCCGCCTGCAATTACCTTGAAGGGCTTGTCAATACCGTAGGTGTCCGCAAAGCCGTCATATTTGCCGATCTCATCCTCCTTGGCAACGACGATGATCTCGTCGATGAATTCGGACTTGTTAAATTCCATTATGGTTCTCGCAACAACGGGCACTCCGCAAAGCTCAAGAAATTGCTTGCTTTGTCCATCGCCCATCCGAGTGGACGAGCCTGCCGCAAGAATGACCGCAGAGGTGTAATACTTCTTTTCGGTCTTTCCGACAAACGCTCTCAGCACCTCGGCTAATTTATGGGGCTTATCCGTTCTTTCTGCCATAGCATACCGTACCTTTCTGTATGATTGAGCAAAGCTCAATACCGTATTAATTATCCTTTTCGATTTCGGAAAGCAGAGCTACTCTCGTAGTATGTCTTCCGCCGCCTTCAAATTCCGTATCTACAAAGAGGTCGACCATATCGCAAGCAAGACCCGCTCCGACAACTCTGCCGCCAAGGCAGAGAACGTTGGCATCGTTGTGCATTCTTGTCATTCTTGCGGAAAAGGTATCGCTACAGCAAGCGGCACGAATACCGTTGTGCTTATTTGCAGCCATAGACATACCGATTCCCGTACCGCAAACGAGAATGCCGCGCTCAAACTCGCCGCTTTGGATCTTCTCACATACTGCGCGCGCATAGTCGGGATAATTGCAGGAATCTGTTGTATACGTACCTACGTCGGTCACTTCAATGCCTCTTTTTGTCAAATGAGCAATAATCTCGTTTTTCAGTTCTACTCCACCGTGGTCACAGCCAATAATCATCTTTGTCATAGTAGTTACACCTTTCATAATTTAATTGATTCCCAAGCGTTCATTTCTTTCTCTCTCAGCCTGAGAGGGGCGCAGATAGATCGGAACAAGCTCTGCGTCCGTGAGTATCTGTCCTTCTTTTATCCTTTGAAGCGCACAGCAAGCAACGCTATATGCACTTTGTAAGCGTTGTCTCTCGGGCACGAATTCAATTCGTGTCTTGTCAAAGCCCCTTTCGGTTATCTCATACCCGTCACCACTCAGATAGATCGACTTATCTACGCTCGACAGCTCCTCGTCAAGCTCGCTGATAGAAAGCGCACGGTCGGGGCAAAGTCTGGTGATAACCGAATCCTTGCATTCAAACAACGCATTATAAACCTGATTACGTCTGGCATTCATAACGGGCGAGAATATCCCGTCAAAGCCGCGCAGGTTGTATGCGAGAGCATCCAATGTCGAGATAGATACGCAAGGCTTGTTTTTAGAATATGCCAAGCCCTTTACGGTAGCAACACCAATGCGAACACCCGTAAACGAGCCGGGGCCCGTGCTGCAGGCAAAGGCATCAACCTCATCTATTGAGACCTCCGATATCTTCAAAATCTGTTCTACCGCAGGGAGTAGCGTTTGTGAGTGCGTATTGCCTGTGTTGACCGTCATTTCCGCAATGAGCCGATCATCCTCACATAGTGCTACGCTGCAAACCTCTGCAGTGCTGTCAAGTGCTAATATCTTCATTGTAAAAATTAAACTCCAATATAACTGATAAGTATTTTTCGCTTGTTCCCGAGATCTTCCTTCGTGATCTCCACCTTAATATAGCTGTCGGGCAGAGCATACGGGATCATCTCACACCATTCCGCAATGCAAACGGAATCGGCTCGAAGATAATCATAAAAGCCGATGGAATACAGATCGTCCTCATCCGCAATACGGTACATATCAAAGTGACATACCTTTTTGATACCGTTCTTAACCGTAGCGCACTTATATTCGTTTACCAATGCAAAGGTAGGAGATTTGACCGTAACACCATAGCAAAGCTCAGAGCAAAAGCCGCGAACAAAGGCAGTCTTACCAACTCCAAGATCTCCGTACATCGCAACAAAACGCGGCAAGCGAGCATCAGACGCGATCAAGGACGCAAGCTCGCGGCCCTCGATCTCGGTGGCTTCGGCACTTTCAGTAAGCTTTTCGTAAGGGAAATTCATATCTGCCTTCATCCTTACCGAACGTATTCTTCCATCGCTTCGATCGCCGATACAAAGCGAGAATCATTTCTGATAGGTGCCCAGATACGGTTCGAGAACCGACCTCTCATAAGCTTTTCACAGAGCGTCACGCCTTCACCCTTGCGGTACTCGATGGTGTTCAGAAGCAACGAGCTGTAATTTCTTCCGCCATCGGCAGAATCGTATTCAACAGCATGCTTTGCCATCACTTCGACACACGCGATCGCTTCTTCGCGCTGACCGTTTACAAGATAGAGCATCGCAAGCTGACGGTAGGAATTTGCTATACGGTCGTTATAATAAAGGAAATCCCCGCCAAACACAACGTCAAGCAGATCGATCGCCTTTCGCATAATAGCGATCTTTTCGTCGATGGTATAATGATCCTCGGATATGTCGGGAACGCACGCGATGTTATACATATGCCACCACATATTGTCCGCGAACTCCATAATATTGACCTGTGCCTGCTTGAACGCGATCTCACCCGTCAGCACGGTAGCCTTAACGATCTCCTTGCTGTAATCCATGCTGTGAAGCTTTTCGGCAATGTCGAGAGCCATCTTGTCGTTTCCAAGCTGATGAGAGTAAATATCGCAAAGTGTTTTTTTCGTTTCATCACGAAGCTCATCGTCGGTACAGTAATCAAGAATATGATTACAAAGCGAAACGGCCTCCATCAAATCGTTCTTTCTCGGCTTACCCTCGGCAGAAAGAGCGGACAGCACCTTTGCAAGCTCAAGCTGAATCTCAAAGGAGGAGGGAATCTCGGCATAAGCCTCACGGAGCAAAGCGAGACAGTCTCCAAGCTTTTCATTTTCTATCAACAGCTCTGCGTTCTCAAGGTATTCCTTGATCCTTGACTCCTTCTGAATACTGTCATAACAGAGCAACTCATCCATTCCAACGCCGAAAAAGTCAGCGATCTGGGGCAACGTCTCGATATCGGGATAACAGATCTCTGATTCCCAACGCGAAACAGCCTGAGGAGTAACGCCGAGATAAGCGGCGAGCTTGTCCTGCGTAACGTCGTTGTTCTTTCTTAACAAGCGGATTTTTTTGCCGATTTTAATTTCTGTCATTTTGCTGCAGTGTGAATCTGCGATCATAACCGTCAAACCGATAAATGACCGCGCTCACATCCTTTCATTGATTTAAGTTCAATGCATCAAGACCGTGCTTCCACGATATTTACACATACTTATATATATTATATAACATATCAAATCAAATGTCAATAATTAATTTACCGAAAGAAACCGATTGTTTAAAAATATTTTTTTTGAAAAATTCGAAAACCCTCTTTACTTTCACAATATTAAATGGTAAAATATATAAGGAACAATTTTGTCGATATGCTGACCCCACATATCGATATAATCGACCCGGTGTGAGAAAAGCAAGCACCGAGAAAAGATAATAGCAAATGAGGTATTTATGAGAAACAATCAAGACGAAAGCATCGAATTTCTTTACAGAAGCATCGTATCACTTGAAACGGTAGAAGATTGCAAAAACTTTCTGCAGGACATCTGTACAGCTTCTGAGCTTCAAGAGATGTCACGCCGCCTGAAAGCCGCAAAAATGCTGAGCGAGGGAATCGTGTATTCCGAGATCGCTGCAAAAACAGGACTCAGCACCGCCACCATCAGCCGAGTCAACCATTGCCTGAAATACGGTAATGACGGCTACCACAAGGTTCTCGAGAAAATGAAGCTCGAGGAAAAAAAGCTTCTCAAGTAAACGTCAAGAAAGGATTGCGCATATGCCAGGTTACGATTCCATTGCCTCGGTCTACGATAATATCAATTCCGAAATTGATTACGCCGCATGGGCGGATTTTATCGAAGAGTGCTTCAAAAGATATCTTCCCCAAAAGCCCGAGATCATACTCGATCTCGCTTGCGGAACGGGAAGCATGACTCTTGAAATGCATACGAGAGGATATGATATGATAGGAGCAGATGCCAGCGAGGACATGCTCTCCGAGGCGTATGAAAAGGCATTTGACCGTAACGTTAACGGCATTCTGTTTTTAAAGCAGGATATGCGTGCATTTGAGCTCTACGGCACTGTCGGCGCAGTACTATGCTGTCTTGACAGCATCAATTATCTTACCGCCGACGGTGACCTTGAGAAATGCTTTTCTTGTACGCATAATTATCTCGACCCCGACGGTCTGTTTGTTTTCGACGTAAACACACCGTACAAATTTGAAAACATTTACGGTAACCAACACTATATTTTCGAGGACAAGAACTCCTATGGAGAAAACGCGTACTGCGGTTGGCAGAACGAGTACGACAAAGAAACAAAGCTCTGCAATTTCTATCTATCGGTATTTACCGAGGAAGAGGACGGCAGATTTTCACGAGCCGACGAGGTACAGACCGAAAGATGCTATTCAAAAGAAGAGCTTTCGCTCTGCCTTGAAAAATGCGGCTTCGAGCTCATCGGATTTTTTGGCGATTATCAATTTTCTTCACCCGATAAGTCTTGTGAGCGTTGGTACGTGGTTGCAAGAGCAAAAAAATAAATCAGGAGCAATTATAAATGGCACAGTCAAAAATTTTGCGCGCAATGACAAGTGACGGAAGCGCAAGAATTCATATCATCAACTCAACGGATATTGTAAATAAAGCTATCGAGTATCATCAAACCGCCCCCACAGCTACCGCCACGCTCGGCAGACTCCTCACGGTGACCTCTATGATGGGCTGTATGCTTGGCGATAAAGAGGATACGGTAACGGTCTCTCTGAACGGAGACGGACCCGCAGGCAGAGTCCTTGCGGTCAGCGATTATATCGGTAACGTCAGAGGATATATTCAGAATCCCGACGTTGATATTCCTCTCAAATCCAATGGCAAGCTTGACGTAAGCGGAGCTGTTGGCAGAGGCTTCCTCAATATTATTAAAGATATGGGATCCGCAGAGCCTTATAACGGATCCATCGACCTCGTTTCCGGCGAGATCGCAGAGGACATCACCGCGTATTACGCTCAAAGCGAGCAGGTACCTACAGTCTGCGCCCTCGGTGTGTTGGTCGATACCGACCTTTCCTGTAAAGCCGCAGGCGGTGTGATCATTCAGCTTCTGCCCTTTGCCGATGATGAAACGGTCACAAAGATCGAAAAGAACGTTCCTTTTCTTTCCAATGTCTCTCGCCTGTTCGATCAGGGAATGAGCAACGAGGAGATCGCCGCATTGGCGCTGCAGGGAATCGAATACGACCTCTTTGATGAGATCAACGTAGACTACGTCTGTACCTGTTCAAGAGAGAGAATGGAAAAGGCGATGAAGTCCATCGACCCCAAGGATATTCGCAAAATGTTCGACGAGCAGATTGCAGAGGGAAAGGCAGAGGAGCTTGAGATTCAGTGCAGATTCTGTAACTCCCGTTATACCTTTAAGCCTGAGGACTTAATTTGATTTTTTGAAGGCTTCGGGTATCGGAAAAAAGCTTCATAGCCGAAAGGAAAACAGTATGGAATTTCAAAACAAGGTTGCCATCATAACAGGCGGTGCGTCCGGTATCGGCTTTCTCTGCGGTAAATGTCTTGCCAAAGAGGGCGCTAACGTGCTTTTGGTCGACGTCAACGAAAATGCACTTATCGAAAAAACCGCCGAGATCAACGCCGAGAACGTAGGCAAGGCGGAATACGCGGTATGCGACGTAAGAGAGTACGAGCAGATCGTAGCCGCTGCCGATAAGGCAGTTGAGGTGTTCGGAAAAATTGACATTCTGATAAATTGCGCGGGTGGCTGTGAGCGCCGTTGCAACAATTATCAGGGTGATTGGCTTGATATGCCGCCCGAAATATTTGATTGGGGCGTTGACGTAAATCTGAAGGGGCCTTACTATTTCTCGCAGGCCGTTATGCGCCAGATGGTCAAGCAAAAAAGCGGCGTCATCATTTATTTGGGCTCAATCTGCGGAGAAGAGGCGGCGCTTTCCATGGCGTACGCGGTATCCAAGGCAGGTCTTATGAACGCTCTCGTAAAATCCGTCGCTCAATACGGCGCTCGCCACAACGTAAGAGCCGTGTGCGTAAGCCCCGGCCCCGTGCTTACACGCGAGGCTATGGGCAAGCTGAAAACGCTTGTCGGCAGAGCCGCAGAGACACAGGAAATAGTGGATTTCATTATGTATATGGCATCTGACAAGGCTTCCTTTATCACAGGTAGCAACCATCTTATCGACGGCGGTAGAATCGCAATGACAAGAGGATAACGAACGTATATTATCGCATTATAAACGGAGGACAACTATATGCTGTATTCAACCACCCTTGACGTATTGGCAATCAATTACGGCAGAGAAAAGGGAATCGACATCCTTGCGGATGCAGGCTTTCCCGCAATCGACTTTTCCATGTTCCGAGATCTCGACGAGATCCTTGCCGACGATTGGAAGGAAACCGCAAAGAAATATAAAGCGATAGCCGACAGCCGCGGTGTTGTTTTCAATCAGTCACACGCCCCCTTTGGCGGCGGATTCGACCACTACAACAACAACCTGATCCCCCAAATGCCTCGCTTTATGGAGTTTGCGGCTGCGCTTGGTGTCAAGCAGATCATCATCCATCCGCTTCAGAAGGTGCCTTATCTGGGACGTGAAGAGGAAATGTTTGAGATCAATATGAATATGTATTCCTCGCTCGCCCCTTACGCAAAAAACTGCGGCATCAAGATCGCAATCGAAAATATGTGGCAGAACAGACCCGTTACAAACTACATCTGCGACGACGTATGCGCCGATCCCCGCGAGTTGAACCGCTATTACGATACCTTGGGTGACCCCGAGGCATTTACCGTTTGCCTTGACCTCGGCCACGTGGCGCTTTGCGGCAGAGAGCCTCAGGATGCCATCAGAGCGATCGGACACGACCGCCTTGGCGCACTTCATGTGCACGACGTCGACTACGTTCACGATCTCCATACGCTCCCCGGAAGCGCAAGGATCAATTGGGACGCGGTCTGCCGCGCACTCGCCGAAATCAACTACGAGGGTCAGTTTACCCTCGAATCCGATGGATTCCTGAAGAAATACGACGTTGAATTTCAGCCCACCGCTTCGAGATTTATGGCAGACGTCTGCAAGCATCTGACCGACAAGATAGAGAAGTATAAAGCAAAATAAAAGCATTACGATAAAAGCAAAAAGCCAAATGCTACCCACTCACAGGGTAACATTTGGCTTTCCTTAAACGTATTGTTTTTTAACAAGCCTTTGTAATAGTGCAGTCATCGGAACGATCAGGAGCCCCGCCACAAGATTTCCGATTCCGTGTATCACGTCGAACGGAAATCCCGCGATGATCCAAGCGACCATCCCGTCAAAATCAAGCCCGAACATAAGCGCTTGCGCGGGTGCGTATAACGTTCCGTAGGCAAAACCGTGAAGACTGCAAACCACGGGATAAACCACGCAGGCAATCTTTTTGGGCATATTCTTGGGAAGAAGCATAGTAATGCCCCACAGAATCGTCCAAATGTAAAGATAGGGAACCCACCAAAGATTGAAGCCGCCGTAAAGACCAACGAGCAAAACGTTGATATAGATCGGGATCAATGCCTTTGTTCGAAACACCAAGGTGTAGGTTATCGTCAACATTCCGAGCAGGTGAACGTTGGGCAAAAATTCCATAACGACCTTAGAGCAGAACATCAAGGCTCCAAGCATCGCGAATACTACGAGCTCCCAAACGCGCCGACGCCATACGTCGCGCGGCCTTCTTCCATTGTTTTCCACTTTACTTTGTGTAAACGAATCTGTAGTTTACTTCACCTTCAACCGAGGCTTCACTAATACCGACCATCATATATTCATCACCGTTGTAAAATGCCCAATATGCCTGATCCTTTTCCCAATTTGCTTCAATTCCGTTCAGCACGTTAAAGAAAGAGGGATCGTTCACAAGGCCGTGCTCATACATCGCCTCGCCAAGCGTTTCCTTGTCTGTCTTCAAGGTGATGGTGATAACCTGATCTTCCGCCTCCACCGTAAAGCTTACGGTCTTTTCGCCTTTGCCCAGCGTGGTATCGGAAAGATACGTTGCATTCTCCCAAAGGCCTGTGGCATCAACCTTTTCCGCGCAGGATACAAGGCAGAGAAGGCAAACAAGCGAAAGAATGATTGATACTGTTGAAACTGTTGTTTTTTTCATGATAAAATTCCTTTCATGTGTAAATTTACGCAAAAGGATAAAATAAAAGCACCCTTCATGGGTGCTGAATGAACGAAAAGAGAGATACCCTGCCCGTATCCCAAAACGATCACGCTCCCCACTTGCCCAAGAGACCTTTATCAATTCACAGAACGATAAGCATTCCGACTTGATCACTCATTTAAGTGAAGATACGGTAATGGCTGTTGCCGCGGATTCCCACCGCAGTTTCCTTATCCCCGAGCAGCGCCATCCCTTCAAAGCTCCAAAAAGCTCTGCGCAGTGTGCCCGACAACGAATTTTGATAGCAAAATTCAGATGAACTGTGTTATTCTTTTTTGTACAAACGAATTATAACACAATTAATCCCCAAAATCAAGGGATTTCGATAAAATGCAAAAAATTATTTTTATTTTTTCATAAAATTCCGAACCTTTTTCACGTTTGAAGTGTCTTAAAGATGAAGCAGCTTCAAAGCAAACGCCGACGTATAACGCGGCAACAGAGAAAATCCAAAGGAGAACAGATGAATTATAAGGATCAAAACGATGCAACCTTAGTAGACCTCACCTTGCTTGGCAACGAATCAGCATTCGAAGAGCTGGTGAAGCGTTGGCAGACCGTAGCAATGCGAATCGCGGTATCGGTCACAAATAACCATTATACTGCGGAGGATGCCGTGCAGGACGCCTTCGTTACCGCGTGGCAGAGATTGGACACCCTGCGCGACAAAAGTAAATTCGGCGCTTGGGTATGCCGTATCACAAGATACCGTACCATCAATCTTGCTACCAGATACCGTGACTTTATTCCTTTTGAGCTGATCGAAAATAGCGATCAGGATCTTTATGAAGACCTTTTCGGCTATTTCAATGACGACAGAGAGTGCGAAAAACTGCATATGCACGTAGAAAATCTGTCCGAAAAGCTGAAAACAGTGATCAAAATGTTCTATTTCGAAGGACTTTCTCTTGAAAACATCTCAAAAAAGACAAATCTGTCTGTCGGCACGGTAAAGAGCCGCTTGCACGACGGAAGAGTGAAGCTGAGAAAGGAAATGGGACTTATGGATAAGCATAATGATAATGAAACGTTGCTTGAGGCGGTAATGAGACGCGTTGAGGAGCTGAAAAGATGGCGTCTTCGCCAAAGCAAAAAGGGTTTTGAGCAGGACTATAACGAATGCCTCGCAGACGTTGAGGGTCTGCCCGAATCCGAGCAAAAATACCACGCTCTTGCCGACGTGCTGAATCTGGGATTCTGGTATCTCAGCGGTGACGAGAAAAAGGAAGAGCTTGAAAAGAAGATCAAGGAAGCCGCAATAAAAGGCAACAACAGAGAAGTGCTTGGCTATGCCATTACCCGCACTGCCAACGGGCTTTCGGGACAGCCCAAGATCGACCACAATCTGAACACCGTCATCCCCAAGCTTGAACAATACGGCTTGACAGAAGCGATCGGAAGCGTATATTTTTGGATCGGCTTTGAATATTACGACCAGCTGAAGGACAGCTCCAAAGCCCGAGAGTATTATTCAAAGGCACTTGAAATCCTGCCTCCCTCCGACGTCTATCACGCAACGGCTATAGCCGCATTGTCCTGCTTGGATAACGTAGCAGACTATCTGAACGATAAAATGAAATACCGCATAGAGGTAACGGGAGAGGAATACAGGCTTGACGGCACAAGATTGCTTTTCTGGTCACAGCCCGGCTTTACACGTGGCTATCTGAACACCTATAGCGATCGCGCTAACGCAGATCCAACGTATTATATTTCGCGTACCGACAGCATTATGTACGATGAAGCAATGACCGTCGGCGAAACGATCAAGAGCTTTGACAACACCGCCACGCTGACGTTTGTCTCCGACGATGCCGAGGTCGACACCCCCTGCGGCACCTTCCGTAATTGTTGTGTCTTTGTCTGCTGTGACAATCGTTTTAAAACTACCGTTTATTTCAAGCGCAACATCGGAATCGTTGCCTATGAGCATATTTCAAAATTCGCTCAGAACACCGAAACCAAGCACGCGAGCTTTAAGCTTGCCTCCTACAAAATACTCGGCGGCACAGGTATGATCCCCTTTGCGAAAGGGAATCTCTGGACCTATTCAAGCAACAGACTTGACGGCTTGTGTGAGTATGAAATAAAATATGAGGTCACCTACTTTGACGGAAAAAAGGCAATCCTTACACACCCGTGCTACGTAATTAAGAACGGTTATGATAAGACCCGTTGGGATGATTTGATGGGATATCTGCGCAACTTCTACATCAGAGATCTTGGCGAGAACGCAGAGGAATTAAACGACCTTTCCGCAGAAATGCAGCTTGCCGAAGAGCTTGCAAAAACGCCTTGGCAGAAGGCGCATACCGAGGTCGCAAATTCCGTTATGAGAAGATTTTACGCAACAGACCCCGATTTCGATCCCAACGCAAAGGAAAAGGGATACAGAAACTTCTTCAATCTTCTTGACGTATCCTTTGACAACGGAAAGGTATTCATCTCCGACAACCGCGATTACGGATTTGAATGGAAAGACTATTCTCCCGAAGCACAGCCCCTGCTTTATAACGATCTATATAAGATCTTATCCGAAAACGTCGGGTGTCTTTGGAACAGCAATACAAAAGCAGGCGACAGCTTTACCTATACTTGCCCGGTGTTCCGCAAAAATACAGACTTTGTTTGCAACGTAACCGTAGATGCTTGTGAACCGATCACTGTTAAGGCGGGAAAATTTGAAAACTGCATCAAGCTGTCTTACGGCAGCAACCACGAAACCTGGACAAACGGCGCCCTGTTCCGCGTTGTAGATGCCGATTGGTATTTCGCCGATAAGATAGGTCTTATAAAGGCTGTCTTCAAGCTGGACAATTTTACTCGTGAGATCACCTATGAGCTCGCGTCTTATAAGGGTGAAGGAGACGGCTATATGCCGATCATTCCCGACACAGAAAGATACTATGAGCTTGTGGGAGAGGACGCGAAGTTGCACGGCTCGGTCCGCTACGTATTCGCCGCAAACGACGACGGAGATCTGAAGATCCTTGCCGATCAAAAGGGAACTATCGATATTTAAAAAATTCATGATAAGTAGCAAGCCTTCCTCACAAGGGAAGGCTTGTTGTTATAATACTAAAACTTGACAATACATGAGCAATATGGTATAATTGATATGTAAAGAACTATATCCATCCGATAGGCAGATGCAATTGGTAGCAGATAGTTGTTACAAGCCGTCAAAATTGCAACAGTTTTTAACGCAGAAAGGAGCTTTATTATGAAAACAAAAAAATTATTGCCATTCTTTTTGACATTTGTACTTGTGCTTTCCGTGATATTTGTCTCCTGTGATACATCCTCTGAGCAGGAAGAAAGCAGTACATTGACCGAGTACATTTCCAATACGATGACCGAGGAACAGCCTTTAGAAACAACCGATAGTGAAACCGAATCACTATCCGAAACAGAGATTGAGACCCATGCTCCATTCGATTGGGTAGAGAAAAGCTATCCCGACATCGAATTGACCGAAATAGCCTACACACTATCATGCAATTATGACCTCCCCACGTTTTTCAAAGCTTTTGAGCAAGGCGGTGATATGTTTGCTACCTATTTGGAGCATTGGGAAAAAATCAACCCTGAACATAGATGGGTTGATTATGAAACACTCTGTGCTTGGGCTCAGCTTTCGGAAACGCTTCCACTAATCCTTCCCGATGACGAAATTGAGGTAGAGTATTATACAATCGCATATTATCCCGATAGTGGACATCTTGCGCAGCATTTCAAAATAAAGGACGTTGATTGCTCAATCGTAATTATATATTACGCTCATGGCGAATATGAGTTCTCCCCAAAAGGCGATGTGTACGAAGAAGCCACCTTTCTTGAGCATCAAATTGGGCTTAAACTGAGCACAAAAGATGACGGAAGTATATCCCTTCACGGAAATGTCGAGGTAGCAGAATTTGGCAATAGAAATATTGTTATCACCGTATATAACCCCACCGGTGCAGAGGTCACAAATGAATCTCTTGATGTGCTCTCTCACTTTAGAATTGCGGAATAAATATAATCATTAAAACAATAATAAACTAAATGAAAAGCGGTTGCTTTCTACCCAAAAGGTATTAAGCAACCGCTTGCTTTTATTGTATCATTAAATTACTGCAAAATAAATCTTATTTCACAAGAATCACAACCGTACCAACGCCTTCCTTGAAGACCTTGCTACCCTTGAAGGAGAGGTTTTCGTGAACGCGCAGGTCAAGTCCATCGGTGTCAACGTCCCAATAAAGCTCTGCGCCCTCGGGGATCTTGTTACAGATGTCAACAACGGGAGCGTTCGAATTGATGATCCAACCCGACTTGTAGCCCTCGGGGATTCTGCAAGGCTCGATCTGACCGAAGATCGTGTTTGCAGGCTCCTTGGTGATCTTGTAGGTCTTACCGTCAACGGTTACACCGCAGGTTGCATCACCGCGGAAGCCGATCAGCTTGCCGCGCGCGTTGAGACGGTACTCAAGCAGATTCTTACCCTTGTAGGTGATCTTGTGTCCGTCAAGAGAGAACTCGTCAAACTCAAGCTCCAGCGGAACCATAAGCTCATAAGTTTCAAGGAACTTCGCATCTGCCTCTTCATTTCTTCTGAAGCTTCCGTCGGGCCAAAGCTCTCTCATAGTCTTGTAGTGACGGCAAAGTGCATAGGAGCCGTTTGCAAAGCGAGTTGCAAAATAATCGGATTTACGGGAAACTGTGTAGGGATTGTCAACCGCATCAATACCGCCGTATGCGCCGAGAGTCTTCAATACGTCAAAGAGCGTGGAGGGAGCATCACCCGATTCACCGGATTGGTCGTCACGGAGACGGCAACCGATGTAGGTAGCGCGACCGAGTCCGTACTTCTTGGTTGCACCGATCACGTAATTGTTTGCGTTGGCAACAGCCTCGCCGTCAGAGAGCGTTACGTTGTAAACTCTGTCGGGAAGCATATCGGTAGGAATCTTCATCTTGGAAACACCCGCGAGAATTCCCGTGAAGTTCACCTCGTGAGCGGAGCCACCCTCAACAACGTTCTGTGCAGCCTTCAAGCCAAAGAAACGAAGCCATCTTGCGGGAACCTTACCGTTATCAACAGCAGCGGGAGCCGCATTCCATACCACGTTACCGCCACCGCGGGCAAACTTTTCAAGAAGGATCATAAACTCCTCATCGTAGAAGGGCTCAAAACCGACTACGATCGTGGAATATACACCAATACCAAGCTTCAGCTTGCCCTTTTCAACAGTACCGAGATTTACGATCCTGTCAGAAGGACAGTAGTTACAGTAGCCGTACTGAACCATCCAGCTTCCGAAGCGTTCCTCAATGGAGGTGAGGTATTTGGGATAAACGTACAATACGTCGATGTCACGGGGACGTCCCCAGGTCAGGATCGACTCTCTCGCGCTTCGTCCGCCACCGCTGATAGCGGTCGATACGTTGTTGAATCTCTTTCTTGCCTCGGTGGGGAAGCCCCAAGCGCCCCAGGAGGCAACCTCGTTACGGTTCAGCGTACCAAGGGAAGCGGACATTGCGCCGCCGTAGTAGTTACGGTCAAACCAACCGCACTCGCAGAAGTCTGTGCCGCCATAGGAGAAGTAATCGTTCCACTTGAAATAGTCGTAGCATCCCGAGATCGCCTCGCGGATGGTGCTGGAATAAACGTAATCGGGAGAATAGTCGAAGGTACAATAGCCTCTTTGAAGAGCGTGATGGAATCTGCCCTCGCCGCGTCCGGGAGCATAGTGGTCACAGGTAGGAGATTCCTGCCAGGTTGCGTGACCGAGGCAGAGAGGATCCCAGCCTGCGTGCTTTACGTAGGTATCTCTGATATAATCTCTTGCATCACAGCACATTCCCACAACCTGATCCTGAAGCATCTCGAAATAAGTGCGACGCATACGGAAGGTGCGGTAAAGGTCAGCAGAGGAGCTTCCGATCACGTGCTGCGTATGGGATCTTCCAAGATGCTCACGGTCAGCAAGCATATCGTAGCCAAAGTATACAAGCGCCTTGTCGAAATCCGCAAACAGAGGATCGATCTTGGCAAGCCTCGATTGGAAATTCTCGGTCATATAACGTGTGGGGATCTCATAAGGACCGAAATGATTGAAGCCCCAGTCAAACTGAATGTGCATCTCGTCAGAGTAGAGCTCCATAAATTCAACACCCTTTTCACGGTACATATCGATCACACCGTGAACGTAGTTGATAACGTCGGGATGGAAATAGTCCATCTCGGGCGTATCCATATAGAATATAGCAAAAATACGGTTTCCGGGCAGATCTGTCTTACCTTCAACAACCATATGTCTGTTGCCAAAATACGTGCTCAGATCGTAGGGCTCCTTTGAGATCGTGCAGGTATAATCGCTCTCGGGAACCTCGAGGATCGATTCGGGCTTGATCACAAGATATGCGCTTCCGTTGTCCTCCTCGGTATATGTGAAGAGGCGAGCGTGATTGAACTGCGGATAAATATGTCCCTTGTTGTTTGCCCAACGCTCGGAAAGAACACCGTTGAACTTAAACGAGCCGTCTGCTTCGCGAATACCCTCGGCATAAAAGCGGTGCTGACCGCCCACGCCCATCGTATCCTTGAAGTTTCTTCCAAGGTCAAGGGGATTGGTTACGCTGGCACCGATACCGATGCCGTATTGCTCGGCATAATCGGAGACCTTCTTGGTGCAGTCGATAAACTCGGGATGTGTAAGATGAAGCTCTCTTTCACCACCGCCAAAGAAGTGGTCGTGGAAGAAGGTGATGATCTCCGCCTTGCCTCTCTTGGCGTTCTCGCAAACGTCCTTCAGGGAGGAGCTTGCTTTTGTGGTTTGGTTGTTGGCTGTCTTTGGAGTGTATTGCTCCTCGGGGGCGTTCGCATAGGCTCTCAGCTTGTCGTCCTCTGTAAGAAGGATTGATGAACGGCGAACGAGTGCATGGAGTGGCGGATTCTTCTTAAGTTTTGGTGTAGACATAATAATCTCCTTTCTGCTGCCAAGCCGGCAGCAAAAAAACTTGGATGAATTTTGCCCTTGGCAAAATTCGAGCGTGAAACTGTTAAATTACCCCTAAAAAGGAAAAGTAACCTTCACGCTGACCTCCATTTCAGTATTTGGCGGTCGTAAGCATTGTGATATGACCGCCTTCATCCGCTGGGGATCTTTCCCCAATAAAACTAACGACACTCTGACTTTTAGCTTTCAGCGCATCGTTACAAAGAAACAGAATTTCTTTGTTGTGACCATTATAGCACACCAAAATCAAGATTGCAATGCTTTTCGCAAAATTTATTTGTTATTTTTTGACAGAAATCCAAGGCAAAATCAAGCAAAACAATCCAATAGCAACAAAGCCCCGCCAAACAGATGCTTGACCTGTCTGACGGGGAGTTTTAAGTATATTCAGAGAAACAGCTTTCTGGTCTGCTTGCCACGCAGCGCCTCTTCAAGAGTTTTGGGAACGAGCGAAAAATCGGCAACAAGGGAATGGGGCTTTTTAACGGGATCATCCTGAAGCATCGGCACAAGAAATATGTTCTTGCGTGATAAAAGCGTTCCGAGATTTCCCAAATTGGCAGACATAGCGTCATTCGAGGCAAGCGCGATCACGAGAGGTCTGTCGCTGCGCAGATGTGCCTTCGCCGCCATACAAACGGGTGTATCTGTAATCCCGTTGGCAAGCTTCGCCAGCGTGTTGCCCGTGCAGGGAGCTATCACCAATGCGTCAAGCGATATCTTGGGCCCCAACGGCTCCGCATCCTCGATGGTGTGAATGATACCGTGCTCACACAGCTGCTCGATTTTTCGGATCCATTCCTCACGTGCGCCAAAGCGTGTATCGGTCTGAAACGCGTTAAAGCTCATGATCGGAATGATCTCACCGTATTCCTTTTTCAAAAGCTTCAGTACCTCAAACGAATTGGAAAACGTACAAAAGGAGCCGCACAATGCATATCCGATCATATATTTATCCCTCCTTTTTCAAGAATGTCGGAGATCGTTTCAAAAATGTATTTTCCTGCGCTGACAGGCGAATATTTACCGGGTAACGAGGGAGCAAACACGGTTCTGATGCCTACGTCGCGCGCCGCGGCAAGATCGATCCCGCCGGGAGACGACGCAACCTCAATATAAAGAGGCTTATTCGTGAATCCCTTCAATATGTTTTCGGTCAGAATAACGTGGGGAACCGTGTTGAAGATCACGTCGCTTTCTTCTGCCGCGCGTCGAAGCTCATCGGAATCACCTCCAAGCCTGACCGCCCGATATCCGTTCAGCGCGATTTCGCAAAGAGCCTCGTCACGCCTTGCCGCAACGCTGACCTCGGCACCAAGCTTATCAAGAAGTCCCGTAAGAACCGTACCGATCCGTCCGTATCCACACACCAATGCCTTCATACCGCGCACCGTCACATCCGTGTGCTCCATCGCGATCATCAAAGCCCCCTCGGCAGACGGCAATGCATTTTTCCTCTGCAGATCCTCGCTTTTGTAATAATCAAAAGCCGAGATACCGTTCACCTCACACAGCCGCATGATCTCATCGGGTATCATACCGCCGAGAACAGTCTTGCATTCATATTTTTTCGCCGCTTTTACAACGTCCGCAAGCTTGACCGTCTCTTCAGCGGCAGAGGGTAGCGACAGGTCAAGATTGTTTCGGGTAACAGGCAAGGGAAGAATGATAACGTCGCTTTTTTCAATTGCTTTGTAAAAGCTTGAGCAGATCTCAGCCCCCTTACATCCCGTTCCCATATCACCGAGACCGTACAGACATACCCTATGCCCGCGCGAAATAAGCGAATCGGCAATCACAGCCTGTCTGCGGTCTCCGCCCAATATAGCAAATTTGTATCTATGTTCATTTCGCATCATAAACAAACACCTCAAGGCATAAATTCAAAATTTGAGACTAAAATAATAGCCTCATTCTATCGTATGCGGTTTATCGAAAAAGCGTGATAACCGTCGAATAGAGAATTCTTGACAAATAATTTGTAAAAGGATCGGTTTGTTAACAAAATATTCAAACAATAATCGTGTAAATATGGTATAATCAACTATGTAATGTTATTTACAGATTATTTTTACAGTTATTTATTTTACGGAGGTATTTATGGCTGAACTCAAGATGCTTGCCATCGACCTCGGCGCATCCAGCGGCAGAGGCATCGTCGGCGCTTTCGACGGCAACAAGCTCACACTTCGCGAAAATCACCGTTTTTCTAACGATCCCGTGTTCGTAAACGGTAGATTTACCTGGGATATTCTCAGAATATTCTTTGAAATCAAGAACTCCATCACCAAGACCGTTATCGACGGCGGCAACGTTTCCTCTATGGGTATCGACACCTGGGGCGTTGACTATGCTTTCATCGACAAGAACGGCAGAATGATGGCTAACCCCACCCACTACCGTGATACGAGAACCGTAAATATCACCAATTACGTAAAGCAGTTCGTATCTCCCGAGGAGATCTACAACGTAACAGGTATCCAGGCGATCGATTTCAACACCCTCAATCAGCTTGCCGCTGACAGACGTGACGATCCCGAAATGCTTGCTCGCGCTGACAAGATGCTCTTCATCCCCGACCTGCTCAACTACTTCCTGACAGGTAAGATGGCAACAGAGTATACCATCGCATCCACAGGTATGATCCTCGACGCGGCAAAGAGAGACTTCGCCTTCGATCTCACCGATAAGCTCGGTATCAACAAGAATCTCTTCGCTCCTCTCGTTCAGCCCTGTAACAACCTTGGCGCACTCCTTCCTCAGATCAATGAAGAGGTTGGTAAGAATAACATCAAGGTCGTTAACGTTGCCTCTCACGATACCGCAAGCGCGGTCATCGCGGTTCCCGCAAAGAACAACGACTTTATCTACATATCCAGCGGTACTTGGTCGCTGATGGGTGCCGAGCTTCCTCAGCCTCTCATCAACGCAGAAACCAGAAGCGCCAACTATACAAACGAGGGCGGTGCAATGGGTACTATCCGTTTTCTCAAGAACATCATGGGCCTTTGGATCATTCAGGAATCCAGAAGACAGTGGAAGAGAGAGGGTAACGAATACAGCTTCGCACAGATGGAAGCTTGGGCTAAGGAAGAAAAGCCCTTCGCTTGCCTTATCAATCCCGACCACGCGTCCTTCAACACTCCCGGTAATATGCCCGAGAAGATCAGAGAGTTCTGCCGTCAGACCGGTCAGCAGGTTCCCGAAACCGTAGGTCAGGTAGTTCGTTGCATCTATGAATCTCTCGCGCTTAAGTACAGATACACCGTTGAGACGATCGAGCGTCTGATGGGCAAGAAGACCTCTATGATCAACGTAGTCGGCGGCGGTACAAAGGATAAGTTCCTCTCTCAGATGACTGCAGACGCTTGCGGCATTCCCGTTTGCGCAGGTCCCGAGGAGGCAACCGCTATCGGTAACCTCATGATGCAGGCAATCGCCGCAGGTGAGGTCAAGGATCTTTCCGAGGCAAGAGAAGTCGTTGCCAACTCCTTCGAGCTGAAGCACTATGAGCCTACAGGCGACAGAGCAGCTTGGGATGAAGCATACGAAAGATTCTGCAAGCTTCAGTAATCTTACAGATAAAGACTTTTTTACGATTATGGAGGAGTATTCGTTTTTGAACGCTCCTCCGCACAAAAAACAAAAACACTTCGGAGGATATAAAAAATGAAGGACGCACAGTTTGCAGAGCTTAGCGTAATAGGAATGAAGGGCTGTGAGGCATTTGCGGAGCAGGTCGACAACTACCTTAAGGAATGGCGCAGACATACAAGCGAGGATACCTATCTTGTTGAAGCGATTTGCCCCAGATTCGGCACAGGTGAAGGTAAGGGTCTTATCCACCACTCCATGAGAGGTCAGGACGTTTATATTATCTGTGACGTATTCAACTACGGCGTTACCTACCGTATGTACGGCCAGACCGTTCCTATGAGTCCCGACGATCATTATGCGGATCTGAAGAGAATCGTTGCCGCAATCGCAGGTAAGGCAAGAAGAATCACCGTTATTATGCCTATGCTTTACGAGGGCAGACAGCACAAGAAGTCAACGAGAGAATCACTTGACTGCGCTGTTATGCTTCAAGAGCTCGTTGCAATGGGTATCCATAACATCATCACCTTTGATGCTCACGACCCCAGAGTCTGCAACGCGATCCCGCTTTCCGGTTTTGATAACGTACGCCCCTCCTATCAGATGATCAAGGCTCTTATCAAGGCTGTTCCCGATATCGTAATCGATAAGGAAAATCTTATGATGATCTCCCCCGACGAGGGTGCTATGGGCAGATGTATGTACTACTCCTCGGTTCTCGGAATCGATATCGGTATGTTCTACAAGCGCCGTAATTACTCCGTGATCATTAACGGTAAAAACCCCATCGAGGCTCACGAATACCTCGGTCAGGATCTCACCGATAAGGACGTTATCGTTGTTGACGATATGATCTCCTCCGGTGAATCCATGCTGGACGTTTGCTCTCAGCTGAAGAGCAGAGGCGCAAAGAGAATCTTCGCATTCTCCACCTTCGGTCTCTTTACCGACGGATTTGAGAAATTCGACAAGGCTTACGAGAACGGTACGATCTCCAAGGTATTCACCACAAACCTTGTTTACCGCCGTCCCGGCCTCCTTGAAAAGCCCTGGCACGTTGACGTTAATATGTGTAAGTACGTTTCTTACATCATCGATACACTCAACCACGACGCTACCATCAGCGAGCTTCTTGACCCTGCAAAGAGAATCAACAACATCGTTGCAAAGCACAAAGCAGAGATGGAACAGCACGGACAGATCAAAATGTCCTTTGAGGGCGATAAATAATAAACAGAATTATCCCACGGAAAAGCCGTGGGATAATTTTTAATATACCAATCCTGTGACCAATTACTGAAAAAGGGTACTTTATAGGTGAAGAGCTCTTACAAAGCACAAGGAGGTGAGCCAATTGGATGATAATAAAATAATCGAGCTGTATTTCGCCCGTGACGAGCAGGCTATTTCCGAGACAAAAGCAAAATACGGCAAATACTGCCTGAAAATCGCTTATAACGTTCTTGGAAATTACGAGGACGCCGAGGAATGCGAAAACGACACCTATCTTGGCGTCTGGAACGCCATTCCGCCAACGAGACCGCAAATGTTTTCAGCGTTTATCGGCAGAATAACCCGAAATCTCTCTTTAAAAAAGCTCCGTGCAAGGGTTGCCGAAAAAAGGCAGGGAAGCGAAGCCGTCATTTCTCTTGATGAGCTTGGCGATTGTGTGCCTGACGGCCAGAGCTTTGACGAAGGTCTTAACGAAAAAGAGCTTGCGGAGATCATCAGTTTATTTCTACGCTCACTGAATGTAACCGAAAGAAAGGTTTTCGTTTGCAGATATTGGTACTGCGATCCGATTTCGGATATATGCAGCCAATTCGGCTTCAGTCAAAGCAAGGTCAAAATGATGCTTTTGCGAACAAGGCAAAAGCTGTCAACCTACTTACAGGAAAGAGGTATATTGATATGAAAAACAACGAATTTCTTCAAGATGCGATCGGCGCCATCGATGAAGAACTGATAAAAGAAGCAAAAGAAGAAAAAAAGCCCGCTCTGTGGAAAAAATGGATACCCGCTGCAGCTTGCTTGCTTTTGCTGATTTCCGCGATACCGATTTCGCTTATGATCGGGAATTTTAACAATCCGTCTGTATCTGATGATACGGATACGTCCGCAATCGATACCTCACCGATATTTGATAATAACGGCAGGGAAATTTGGGTCGATAACCGCAAATATAAAGACGGCACTGATGCTTACGGAGAAGAAATCGCCTACGAATGGGCATGGAAATACCTCGATATGCACGAAAAATATTGGCTTATCGATGTTGAAGACAAGAATTCAAGTTATTATTTCATAAACCTGAAGGTGCCTGAAGAGCTTCTGGGCGATTTTCTTGGGGATATGATAGCCTACGGTTATGACGATTTCGGTGAAGGAGGACGATATGAAATAAATTGTATTGCCTATTCCATCAAAGGGGCGCCGGATAATAACGCTATGGCAGTCAAGCTTGAAGGTACGGATGAATATTGGATTTACCATATCAGGAAAGCTATATATCAATCACCGGCATATTTGGGCGAATTGATCTCATCAAAAAATCTCAAGCAAACCTATCAATTCCTGAATTTCGAATATGACCACGATAACGACGCTACCACATGGGACGTTAAATACGATCTTTCAGAGGAATGCAGTAATCATATCTGGTCGTTACTTGAAAAGTGTCAGGATGCCGAATTTATGGAAAGTTCTATTTCAAATCCTTATAAGAATATCAAATACGTTCAGTTTAACAATACAAGTATACCTCTTGGCAGACAGGGTGTGTCTATAACAATTTATGCTAACGGAGTTTTGGCTACCAATGTTTTGTCCTACTATACCGATTATTTCTACATTGGAAAAAACGTGGCAGCAGAGATTATTGAATATGCTCTTGAAAACGGTGAAAAGGCTCCCGAAAGTACAAATAAATGGGTTGCGGGAACCATCACCGAGATAGGCGAGAACTATTTCAAAATAAACGATGCTCCGATGATGGAAAACGAGGAGGACGGCATTGAATTTGTAGTCAACACCACCGATATTAAAATACTCCGATACTTCATGTCCGGTATTCTGAAGGTTGGTGACACCGCTATCGTCAGATACAACGGCAACATCTATGCCGATGAGCCTACGGTCATCAACGGCGCGTATAGCATCGATGAATGTCACATCTACGGCGGGGATGCCTACGTTCCCGAATAAAAATTGCCTCCAAGCTACGGCTTGGAGGCTTTTTATTGAGTAAATTTGCAAATTTTCACACGCAGTTAATATATTTGTGTTATTATATGTAATTGATTTGGTTAACAATCTTTATTCGAAAGGATTATAATAAAGTAGATGAGCAAGAATAATAACTGTTGCAAAAAGACCTCTATCGGCGGTCAGGCTCTGATGGAAGGAATCATGATGCGCGGTCCCGAGATTTCGGCTATGGCGGTGAGAAACACGAAGGGCGAGATCGTTCTTGAAAAATTTCCCACACAAACAAAGGAACGCGCAAAATTCTTCAAGCTGCCCATAATCCGCGGACTGTTCAATTATATCGATTCTATGATGATGGGCTCCAAGTGCCTGATGCGTTCTGCAGAGATCTCAGGCCTTGAGGAGGCTGAAGAAGAGCTAAGACGCGAGAAGGAAGCGAAAAAGGCGGCAAAAGCCGCTAAAAAAGCCGAAAAGAAGAAGGCTTCATCCAACTCTGAAGAATCTGTTCAAAGTGTTGAGACTGCCGTCGATGCTCCCGAAGCAAACGGTCAGCAGACAGAAGAGCAAGCAGAAGGCGATGCCGTTCAAAGCACTGAAGCTAAGAAAACAAAGGATAACTCTTCCTTGTGGATGAGCGTGTTTATGGTCATTTCCGTAGCCTTGGGTCTGATCCTCGGCGTTGGCCTGTTCATCCTCCTGCCTACCTTTATCTACGGTGGCGCGGCTAAGATCATGCCTTTTCTGAATCATGAAAACCCGGCGATCCATTCTTTGATCAAATCTATTTTCGAGGGTATTCTCAAGATCGTTTTGATCGTTGGATATATGTCCTTGATGACGTTGATGAAGGATATCAAGCGCACCTTCCAATTCCACGGTGCCGAGCACAAGACGATCTTCTGTTACGAAGCAGGACTTGAGCTTACCGTTGAAAACGTAAGAAAGCAGAGAAGATTCCACCCCAGATGCGGCACAAGCTTCCTCATTCTGATGATCCTTGTCAGCATATTCATCTCGTTTTTCATCGACCCCCTCTTTTTGTTGACTTTAGGCTTTGTACCCTCCACAATATTCCGTGTCCTGATCAAGCTTTTGCTTCTGCCTCTGATCGTCGGTATCGGTTACGAGCTCATCAAGCTTGCAGGTAAGTACGACAATTGGTTCACAAAGCTTATTTCCGCACCCGGCGTATGGCTTCAGCACATCACGGTTCTTGAGCCCGATGACAGTATGATCGAATGCGCCATTGCGGCAATGAATGAGGTCATTCCCGAAAACGGCAGCGATAATTGGTAATTTTAATTCAAATTATAAGGAGATATATTCTATGAAAATTTTGAAATTTGCATCCTATGAGGATATGTCTGCAGCAGCAGCAGAAATTTTGGCAAAGCAGATCAATATCAAAAACGACTCTGTGCTCGGTCTGGCTACCGGCTCCACTCCCGTAGGAATGTATAAAAAGCTTGTTGAGATGAATAAGTCCGGTCTCGTTGATTTTTCAAAGATCAAAACCGTCAATCTCGACGAATATTATCCTATCTCCCCCGACAATAAGCAGAGCTACAGATATTTCATGAACGAGAATCTTTTCGATCACGTCAATATCGACAAAGCGAACACCTACGTTCCCGACGGAGCTGCAGAGGACGCAGATCTTGCTTGCGAAAATCATGAAAAAATCATTAAGGCTTTGGGCGGCATTGACATCCAGATCCTCGGCATCGGTCAGAACGGCCACATCGGCTTTAACGAGCCCGAGGAAAATCTCAGCCTCTTTACGCACAAGACCGCTTTGACAGAGAACACCATTCAGGCAAACTCCCGCTTCTTCAGCGAGGACGAGGTAATGCCCACGTATGCGCTTACAATGGGTATCGGCACGATCTTCAGTGCGAAAAAGATCCTTCTGCTCATCAACGGCAAAAATAAGAGAGCCGCATTTGAGCAGCTCTTTACGGATAAGATCTCTACATCTTGTCCCGCAACGCTTTTGAAGCTTCATCCCAACGTTACGATTCTTTGCGACAGCGAAGTTTACGGAGAATAATTCATAATGGTTGACGTATACAGAGGAGCTGACGCGGCGGTCACCGCCGCGTCAGCTCAAGAGATCAAAAACGCCTCCGAGACAGCCGTTCGGGAATTGCTTGACTCCACCAATCTGAAAAAAGGCGACTTATTTGTGATTGGTTGCACCTCGTCCGAGATACTCGGCTCAAAGATCGGCAAGGGATCCAGCTATGAAGCCGCGCAAATCGTTTTTAATGCCTTTTATCCCCGTTTGAAGGAAAAGGGCATCTATCTCGCCGCCCAATGCTGTGAGCATTTGAACAGAGCGCTGGTCATCGAAAGCGAATGTGCCGAAAAATACGGATACGACAGCGTTGCCGTGATTCCTCAGCCTAAGGCAGGCGGCTCCTTTGCCACCTTGACATATGAGAATATGGAAAATCCCGTAGTCGTCGAGCATATCAGAGCACATGCCGGTATTGACATCGGAGGAACACTTATCGGTATGCACCTGCGAGAGGTTGCCGTTCCTTTGAGGCTTTCAATATCCAAGATCGGAGAGGCAAATATCATCTGCGCATACACCCGTCCCAAATATATCGGCGGCTCCCGTGCTATCTACAGCTAATAAAACAAAAAGAGAGAACAAAGCGGTTATATCCGTAACGTTCTCTCTTTTCTGTTTGTAAAAATGCCTTATTATAGCTGTGCTATCGCATCCTTCAGAGAGCTTGCTGACTCCAGAAGGCGTTTTCTTTCATGCTCATCCAACGTGATCTCAAGGATCTGTTCTATTCCGTTTTTGCCGACGATGCAGGGAATACCCATACAAACGTCGTGCACTCCGTATTCACCCGATAGCCTTGCGGATACAGGCAGGATCGTATGCTCATCGTTGACAATTGCAGAAACGATACGGCGAACCGAATCCGCAATACCGTAATAGGTCGCGCCCTTAGCCTCAATGATCCTGTAGGCACTTGTCATAACCTCGGCGCTGAGCCTGTCAAGGGCAGTTCTGTCAAACTCCATCTTTCTCTCACGGCAATAGCTGTCAAGATCGATGCCGGAAACGTTTGCACTACTCCATACGGCAACCTCGCTGTCACCGTGCTCGCCGATAACGAACGAGTGCACGTTTCGGCTGTCCACACCGAGATATTTACCTACCTTTTCCTTGAGTCTGGCTGTGTCGAGCACGGTGCCCGAGCCTATGACCTGAGAGGAGGGAAGTCCCGACCGCTCAAGCGTGATATACGTGAGCACGTCTACGGGATTGGTAACCACCAATATCACCGCATCACGGTTATACTTAATAATATTGTCTACGATGCTTCTGAATATCTGCGCGTTTTTCTGTAAAAGATCGATCCTTGTCTGCCCGGGAGTTTGATTCACGCCCGCAGTAATGATCACGATGCCGCAGTCACTAATATCCTCGTAATCACCCGCTATGATCTCCATAGGCGCATTAAACGGCAGAGAATGTGAAATGTCCTCCGCCTCACCCATCGCCTTCTTTTTATTGACGTCTATCAACACCATTTTGGAAAGCAGCTTGCTGTGCATCAATGCATATGCAGTTGCTGCGCCGACGTTACCGCATCCGACGATCGCACAGGACCGCAAATTAATTTTGTTTTCATTCATCATATCAGATTGCCTCCTCTTGAATTGTTTTTTATTGTTCCCATTATCAGGGAAGATTAAATATATCGTGGTTATGTTGGCATATAATTTACAGGGGATTCACATATTTAAAGGCAGAAAATGCTATAATAATCCTACTGACAAAGGATCTTCGACCCATTTTTACCAATGCTCGAAAATCATATTTTACATAGTTTAATTCGCCGCAATGCGGCTGATTGGAGGAATATTTATATGAAGGCACCGGAATTTTTTGTAGTAAAGAAGAAAAAATCGCTCGGCAAAGCAGTCGTTGTAACCGCTTCGGCAGTTGTCACCGCCGCTGCAGCCGCGGCAGTCGTGTATAAAGTATTGAAGAATAAGATCAAAACGCGTATTCTCGGTCAAGTCGATATCGATGGCGACGGAGAAGCCGACGTGTTTATGGTCGATACGACCGGCGACGGAGAATTCGACACCATCATTCTCAATACCGAAAGCTCTGAGGAAGAGATCAAGCTTGCAGAGCCCACCGAGGAGCAAGCCTCGAACGATAACAACGAATAACAAAATCACATCAATTCAACTACCGCAAAACAGCGGTAGTTGAATTCTTCATACAATAATGAAAGGATCCAAATGAACAAATTTTACAAAGTAATCAGAGTCGCAACCGTTCCTCCAATTATGGCGGCGGCACTCTTCATCCTTCTCGGTGCATACGGAATCATATCCTTTATAGACAGCCTTTTGGGTGTGCTCTTTATAGGAGTGCTTCCAATACTGTCCTATCCCTTACAGCGTTTTATTCCGTACTATAAGGATAAGGGAAGAGACGGACAGAGAAATCTTGCCATTGTCTTTTCCGTGTTGGGCTATATCCTCGGCTGTGTGCTTGCGCTGATCTTTCAAGCGCCGTTAAACACCGTTCTTTTCATTTATCTCGACTATCTGATTTCCGGAATCCTGATCGCTGTATTCAATAAGCTATTCCACCTTAAGGCAAGCGGACATGCGTGCGGAATCGTGGGACCCGTGGCAATGCTTCTTTATTTTGGACTGTACCTTCCCGCCATCATAGGCGCGATTCTTATCGTTCTCGTCTTCATTTCCAGCATAGGTATGAAAAGACACACCTTTCTGCAGCTATTGGGCGGATCCGCCATCACGCTGTCAGCATTGTTACTTTTAAGCTTTTTCTTTTAAACCGAATAAAGCGGGGCTTATCCAACGTGAGATAGGCCCCGCTCATTTATTACATCAAAATTGCAGTGATAGCGGTATATACGGTGCCGGCAAGCATAAGCACTGCCATTACGATCGCCATAAGTCTGATCCAAAGCTTACGTTTTTTGTCGTTCATTCAGATCACCTCATTTTCCGTCTACGTCATCAATACTGATCTGGCGATTCTTGATATCCTTATCGCTCAACAGCACACCCGTTGCCGGAAGCTTGAGCTTTCTGTATCCCTTGGTCTTTTCAGAATTGGCATCAAAATCAGACACGGCAGATACAAGGACCTGATCCTTCTTCAAGGTCATGAGCTGTACGCCTATTGAGGTCTTTGTTGTCTTCACGGGAATCAGCGAGGACTTGATAATGATCGCTCTGTCATCGTTGGAGATCATCAATATCTCAAACGGCTTCTTTTCGTTTTCCGAGAATACCGATACGATCGGGGAAGCAGTAGAGAATACGCCCTTCAGCTTGCGACGAACGCTGGAGGTTTCATATGCCTTTTCGGGCACTCTGACACCCTTACCGTTTTCAAATATAAATACGTAATTATATCCTTCGCGGAACTCGCTCTGAGTCGTCATAAATACAGGCTTTTCACCCTTGTCCATTTTCAGCTCGGAGGGAACAAACTCTCCGATAACAGAAGCCTTGCAATTTTCAAAATCACTTACCGAAGCTCTGTACAGCTGTGCTTGATCGGTGAAGAAGAGAACCGTATCCTTGTTTTCAGCATCAAAGATCTGGCGCAAGCCGTCGCCCTCCTTGAAATACTGCTCGTCGTTTCCTTGCAGAGAACGGTAGGTGATCTTCTTGAAATATCCTTCACGCGAAAGCACCAGCTTGCAGGGATAATTCTCAACAGTCTCTTCTTCAACGTATTCCTCAAGGTTATCCGCCTGTATGATCTGCGATTTTCTGGGCTGTCCGTACTTTTTCTTGATATCCGTCAACTGCTTGGCGATCAACGCCTTCAGCTTGAACTCATCCGCAAGGATCTCCTCGATCTCCGCGATTTCCTTTTTCAGATCCTCGATCTCGGAGATGCGGTTAATGATGTACTCTCGGTTCAAGTTACGCAGCTTGATATCAGCAATGTAGTTTGCCTGTATCTCATCAATACCGAAGCCGTCGCAAAGATTTGGAATAACGTCCTCTTCCTTTTCGGTTTTTCGAATGATCCTGATCGCCTTGTCGATATCAAGCAGGATCTTACCAAGACCCAACAGCAAGTGAAGCTTATCCTTCTTCTTGTTCATGTCGAACTCAAGCTCACGGCTGAGACATCTCATTCTGAACAGGATCCATTCGGTAATGATATCAACCACACCAAGCTGACGGGGCTCTGCATCAATAATAATATTGAAATTACACTTAAAGCTGCTCTCAAGAGGCGTGGTCTTGAACAGCTTTTGCATCAGCTTGTCAGGGTCAACGCCCTTACGAAGATCAAGTGTAAGCTTCAGACCTCCAAGGTCTGTTTCGTCGCGGAAATCCACGACCTCCTTCAGCTTGCCTTCCTTAACCAAAACAGATACCTTATTTAAGATCTGCTCAATGGTGGTCGAATAGGGAATCTGATATATATCGATGCAATTTGCAGACGCATCGTAGGAATACCTTGAGCGAATCTTGAAGGACCCGTCTCCGTATTCATAAATGGCCTTCATTTGCTCCTTGTCATAAATGATCTGACCGCCACCGGGGAAGTCGGGGGCTTTTATGATCTCCATGATCTTATCCACGGAGATGTCGGGCTTCTTCAATACTGCAATGGTACCGTCGCAGATCTCAGCAAGGTTAAAGGAACAAATATCCGATGCCATACCGACAGCGATACCGCTGTTCGGGGTAACGAGAATGTTCGGGAACGTAGTGGGAAGCAGACGGGGCTCCTTCAAGGTACCGTCATAGTTGTCCACCATCTCGACCGCATTCTTATCGATTCCTTCGAAAAGCGTCTCGCAAAAGGCATCGAGCTTCGCCTCTGTGTATCGGGGAGCCGCAAACTTTGTCTCCGAGGAATACTGTTTACCAAAGTTACCCTTGGAATCCACAAAGGGATGGAGCAGCGTTTCATTTCCTCTTGTCAAACGCACCATCGTTTCATATATGGATTGGTCGCCATGAGGATGCAGCTTCATGACCGAGCCGACGATATTCGCACTCTTTGTTCTCGCACCCTTCAAAAGGCCCATACTGTACATCGTATAAAGGATCTTTCTGTGTGCGGGCTTGAATCCGTCGATCTCGGGGATCGCACGGGACACGATAACGCTCATCGTGTAGGGCATATAGTTTTTCTCGATGGTCTCGGTTATGGGTTGAGGCAATATGGGGGCATAAACGATTTCAGCTTGCTCGTTTTGTTTCTTTTTTCTTGCCATTTTATATATCTTTACCTTTCCTCAAAGTATTATTTTCAAATCTTTAACACCGTGTGCGCCGCGGCACGGATCATTCTGTTATACAGCGCAAGGCCCAATCCCTCTTTATCGGGAATGTGGGCATATATAATGTCGGGAGAAAGCCCGTCGCATTCGCGCAACCGCGCGAACAGCATTTTTGCGTGGGTTTTCAAGTCCCCTCGGCATCCGATCGGTAGCAACAGCTCGTTTTTCAGCCGTTTGGCTTCCTCATCGTAGCAAAGGATCGCGCAACGACGTTGCTCCTGCTCTTTTTGCAGGAAAGCGATCACGTCTTCATCATTTCCGTCAAGAAGAACAAACTTTGCCGCCGGAGCATAATGCTTATATTTCATACCGGGGGAGAGAGGATGCTCGTCCTCCTTGAGCGTGCCCTCAAGCGTAGGCGATATGGTCACGTCCTCACAAACGCAACACAAAGCATCGTATGTAATGGCACCGGGGCGGAGAAGAACAAGCCCTCCGTTTTCCTTAACCATAACGATGGTTGACTCCAAGCCGATCTCACAGGCACCTCCGTCAACAATCATATCGACCTTTCCAAGAAAATCCTCGATCACGTATTCAACAACCGTCGCCGAGGGTCTGCCCGAAATATTGGCGGATGGAGCGGCAATCGGAACCCCCGCCGCCTTAATAATGGCATTTGCAACAGGATGCGCAGGGCATCTGATGGCAACGGTATCAAGACCGCCGGTGGTTTCATAAGGCACGGTATCCTTTTTGGGGAGGATCACCGTCAAAGGCCCCGGCATAAACGCCTTTGCCAATCTGTAATAGATCTCGTTTGTCCGCGCAAACTTTTCAGCATCGGTGGGCTCACCGATGTGAATGATTAAGGGGTTGTCCGAGGGACGACCCTTGGCGGCATAGATCTTTTGCGAGGAAAGGGGATTGGTGCCATCACCGCCAAGCCCGTAAACGGTCTCTGTCGGGATCACCACAAGTCCCCCATTCCTTAACAGAGTCGCCGCCCGCTCGACCTGCTCCGCTTGCAGCACGGGATCTTCAATTTTCAATATTTCTGTCTTCAAAATGCGGCTCCTTTCATAAAATAAAAATCAATTGCTGTTTTCGGCTTTCAGCTTTTCGGCAGTATCGGCCGCAATAAGAGAATCGATCATCTGACCGATATTTCCGTTAACAAAGCTGTCCAAAGAGTGCAACGTTACACCAATGCGGTGGTCTGTCACGCGGTTTTGAGGATAATTGTAGGTTCGGATCTTTTCGCTTCTGTCACCCGTACCTACCTGACTCTTTCTGTCGGACGCCACCTTTTCGGATTGCTCACGCTGCTTGATGTCGTAAAGCTTGGCGCGAAGCATCTTCAATGCCTTGTCCTTGTTCTTGAATTGAGAACGCTCCTCTTGGCATTCGATCACGATACCCGTAGGCTTGTGCGTAAGACGAACGGCAGATTCGGTCTTGTTGATGTGCTGACCGCCCGCGCCGCTTGATTTGCATGACTCGTAAACAAGATCGGAATCCTTGATCTCAACCTCAACGTCCTCAACCTCGGGAAGTACCGCAACCGTCGCAGTTGAGGTCTGTATCCGCCCTTGGGATTCGGTTTCCGGCACTCTTTGTACTCGGTGCACTCCCGATTCGAACTTGAATCGGGAGTATGCACCGTCGCCTTCAACGGTAAAGGAGATCTCCTTAAAGCCACCAAGCTCGGTCTCATTTGCATTAGCGATCGAGACCTTAAAGCCCACGTTGGCGGCATACATGGAATACATACGGTAAAGAACCGCCGCAAAGAGCGCCGCTTCCTCTCCGCCGGCTCCCGCACGGATTTCGACGATGATATTTTTATCATCGTTGGGATCGCGGGGAAGCAAAAGGATCGTCAATTCCTCCGAAACAGTGTCAAGTCGCGACTTTGCCTCCTTCAGCTCCTCTTGAGCCAAGGCTCGCATCTCGTCGTCGTCCGCCTCCTCGATAATCAGCAGGGCATCCTCAATATCCTTTTCGGTACGCTTGAATTCGCGATACTTTTCGACAACCGGAGTAAGCGCGTGGTATTCCTTGATAGCCTTGGCATAAGCCGCGGCATCGGTAATCAAAGCCGTATTGTTGGCAAGCTCATATTCAAGTCTTGCGTACTTCTCGGCGGTTGATACAAGCTTTTCAAACATAAATCAAGCCATATTGAAGGCAAGGAATGCCTTGTGAGCAGAATAAACGTCAGCCTTGGAAACAACCTCGTAGGGAGCGTGCATACTGATTACGGGCACACCGAGGTCAACAGTCTCAATATTGTGCTTTGCAACGAACTTTGCAACGGTTCCGCCGCCGCCCTGGTCGGTCTTACCGAGCTCGGCGGTCTGCCAGATCACACCGTATTCCTCAAAGATCTTTCTGATCCAAGCAACGTATTCAGCGGGAGCGTCGTTTGTGCCGCCCTTTCCGCCGCTTCCTGTGTACTTGGACATGGTGATACCGCAGTTGATCTTTGCGGCATTTCTGGACTCATAAACCTCTGCAAAGTTGGGATCGAAGCAAGCGTTTACGTCTGCAGAGAGGCACTTGGAGTTCGCCTTTACAGCATAGAGGTTACCGCCGAGCGCTGTGGTGATCGCACCCATCAGATCGGTAAAGAGTGCACACTGCATACCGGTGTTACCCTCGCTTCCGATCTCCTCCTTGTCAGCGAGAACCACCATAAGGGTGTGCTCACTTGCATCGGACTCGAAGAGAGCGGTCAGGGAAGGATATGCGCAAACGTTATCGTCGTGACCGTACGCGGAAATGAGGGAACGGTCAAAGCCTACGTCGCGAGCCTTGCCTGCGGGAACAACGAAAATGTCGGCAGACATAAAGTCTTCCTCAACGATACCGTACTTTTCATTGAGGATCGTAAGAATGTTCATCTTGATCTTGTTTCCGTCTTCCGTATCCTTCAGAGGTCTGGAGCCGAGAAGAATGTTCAGGCTTTCCGCAGGGATCGCCTGACCGAGAGGTCTCGCGCTCTGATCCTTTGCAAGGTGGGGAAGAAGATCGTTAATGTAGAATACGGGCTCGCCGTCCTCATCACCGATACGGATGTCAACGAGAGAGCCGTCCTTCTTCGCAACGGTACCGTGAAGCGCCAAGGGCATTGCTACCCACTGATACTTACGAACACCGCCGTAGTAATGTGTCTTTGCAAAGCAGAAGCCGCCATCCTCATAAATAGGATGCTGCTTGAAGTCAAGTCTGGGGCTGTCGATGTGAGATGCGATGATTCTCATACCGTTGTTGATATCCTCGCTACCAACACGGAACAAATAGAGGTTTCTCGCACGGTTGTTATAGTAATACTTATCACCGGGCTTGATCTCCATACCGAAGGAATAGGGCTTGTAGCCGTGTGCCTCGGCCATCGCAATAGACTCCTTTACCGTCTCGCGCTCGGTCTTGGAGGCATCCATATACTTAACGTAGCCCTCGCAATAGTCGTAAACGGCCTTGATATCCGCCTCGCTTGCATCATCGTAGAAGTTTGCCTTTTTGTAGGTCAATTCATTGCTCATTTTTGTGTTCCTTTCTTCATCACAGCCAAAGCTGTATGTATTTATATGAAAAATATATTTCATTCGCCTTCATAAAGCTTCTCATACATTTTGAGCGCTTTGTTTACTTTTTTCACGTAATTGGCAGTCTCCTTGTAGGGGATCTTATAAAGGACTCCTGATTCGGCATTCCCAAAATCGGGATCGGCAAGCCAACTGTCAACGTTGCCCAAGCCCCCATTGTATGCCGCAAGAGCCGTGTCCCAATTTCCGTAGCGTGCATAGAGATACGAAAGATAATAGGTTCCGTAGCGGATATTCGTTTCGGGATCGTAACGCATCCCGATGTCAAAGCCGTCCTTCAGCCGTTGATTTGTGATCTCATCAAAGGTCGTGGGCATCAGCTGCATCAGCCCGACAGCGCCCGCTCCCGATTCAGCGGATGAATCAAAGTCGCTTTCCGTCTTGATCACCGCCCATATAAGATCTTCGGGAACTCCGTACTCAGCCGAATATTTGCTTACGTGCTTTGCATACTCATCAGGCTTTGGATATATAGAATATTCAATTTTTGTCAAAATAAAATCGAAAGCAAATCCGAACACTATGGAAATAACAAGAATTATCAGCACAGCCGTGCCCAATCCGCTTCCGTTTCTGCTTTTTCGGATATTTCTCACTTTATCAAGCCCTCGCATTTTATAAACTGATCTACCAATATGCCTAATTCCTTAAGACAGAGATCGTTTGACAACAGGCAATCGCAATTTTCCTTGTAAAAGCTGTCGGGCTTTTGGGAATTGATACGCAAAAGAGCTGCTTCTTTATCTATTCCGTCGCGCCTGGATATCCTCTCTGCGCGAAGCTCCTTGTCTGCAACCACCGCAATAACACGGTCGCACATCTCATTGATACCGGCTTCAATAAGCAGGGGAGCGTCAATAACACAAACCTCAACCCCATCACACGAATACTTGCTCAAAAGTCTGTTTATCTCGGATATAACGAATTTGTGCGTTATCTTGTTTAAATGCAATAGCTTATCCTTGTTTTCTTCACCGAAAACAAAACGCGAAAGCGCTCTGCGGTCAATACCGCCGCACTCGTTTAAGATCTCTTTTCCAAAATACTCTGTAAGCTCATTTACACAATCGGAGGGTGCAGATATAATACCGTGATAAACTTTATCGGCATCGATTATCTGAAAGCCGTATTTGGAACTCAAATATTCCGAAACCGCACCTTTACCCGCGCCGCTTGGACCCGTAACACCGATAATTATCATGCAACCTGCCTCCTTTCGTGTTTTTCCTCGTAATTTATAATATCTTGATCGCCTTACCCTCAAGATGTGATCTGTGGGCGGCCTCAAGAATGATCTGTGCTTTTGCTCCGTCCTCAAAGGAAGGCGATACCTCCCGTCCTTCGCATACCGCAGATAAATAAGCATACATCGAGCCAACGTGGCCTCTCAACCAACCGTTAGGTGCCTTGGGAGAGGGGAAGCCTCCGCCGGGCTTGGAATATCTACCCACACACTCGATCTTGGTAAATCCGTGCATTCCTCCGAAATTACCGCCCTCTGCGTGACTGTCATAAAAATACAGCCAATCAAGCTCCATCAGATCAAACTTCAGCGTACCCTCGGTTCCGTATATCGCGAAGGTCAAGCCATCATTCTCACCTACGTTGATCTTGCCCGCGGTCAGCGTGCCTACCGCGCCGCAAGCCAACGTTGCCGTCATATAGACCGCCTCGTCTGCATTTGTCTGCCAAATGCTTCCGTCCGCCTTTTTATGCTCGGGAAACGCGATCTGCTCCTTTGCATATATCTCTGTAAACTCACCGCAAAGATAACGGCAGAGGTCCACAATATGAGACCCGAGATCAAAGAGTGTTCCCGCTCCGCAAATATTCTTATCCTGCTTCCATCCCGCGGTTCTTTCGGGATCGATGCAGCTGTTGTGCAGATATTTGAAATCAAAGGAAATGATACGGCCGAGTCTGCCTTCATCGATCAGCTCCTTGGCGCGCTTAACAGCGGCAAGATGCCTGTTGTTGAAAACCATTCCGCAGACCTGTCCGTTTCTTTCGAATGCATCTCTTGCAAGTGAAGCAAGCTCACTCGCCTGCTCGGCAGTCACCGCCAAGGGCTTTTCACAAAGCACGTGCTTTCCTGCAAGAATCGCTTTTTTCGCCGTCTCGTAATGAAAAATATTCGGCGTGCTGATGTCAACGATATCAACGTCCTTGTCGTATATTACGTCGTCCTCGCTCGCTGTGGCAGATCCCAAACGGTATTGATCAACTGCCGCCCTCGCCGTTTCAATTCGGGAGGTGCATACCGCAACGTACTCTGCGGAAAAGGGAAGTCCATTATAGAAAAAGGGAAGCGTTGACACCGAATAAGTATGCGTTTTACCCATCGCGCCAAAGCCAAGCAATCCTATCCTCAGTTCTTTTTTCATTCCTTGCATTTCCTTTCCTATAAATAAACATACACATTATATTATAACTCATTTTGAGTAATTTTTCAAGTCCAAAATCACAATTATTATATATTTTTGTAAGATTTTTACACTTTGTGCAACATATATAAATTCAGCGCTTCATATTTGTTAATCATTTTTTCGCAATTGTTCTTGACAATCATTTGATTGTGTGTTATAATTAAATAAAGCTTATGCAGGAGGTGTCTTATGACAGTTAAACAAGGCGTCAGACGTAAAATTTTCCAAAAAACCGTAATATTGTTTTGTATTGCCGCTGTATTGGGCGTTTTATGCTATTTGGCAAGCGCTCACAACAATATGCCTGACTACAATAATATGCATATGATCTATACCTTGGCCTCGGTTGGCTTATCAATCGCAATTCTGATTTATATCGCCTTTAAAATGCGATTGTTTCACCTTATTTTTGCAAAAGAATGGACGGGAACGATCATTGCGGTCAGGAGAGATATAATACATTCTTACCGCGCTTATATGGGCATGGACGAAGTCGTATTGCGCATACAGCTTGACAATAGCAAAAAGAAGGTCAAGCTGAGACTTCCCGGAAACAAGGTGGGCAACAACGTCTACTTTGTAGGAGACCGGGTTCACAGATTAAAGGGAACCCGCTATCCTATCAACCTGACTCGCGAGGCTCAGCAACACATTTGCCCCATCTGCGGTCGCGACAGCTGTTACGGAGACGAATGTCCCGATTGCAACGTCCAATATTGACAATCAGCAAAATTGCAACGCTAAATTCAATTTATGTGTTGCAATTTTGCTTTTTATACTGTATAATATAATATATATTATTGATTGGCGGTAAATGGAATGTCTGAATATACGAATATTTTGTTTGATGCGGATGCTACGCTGTTTGATTTCAAGCTTTCCGAGCACGATGCGGTCAAGGATTGCTTAGCGTTTGCAGGGCTCCCCAACGGAGACGACGTGATCGCGGTCTATTCCAAGATCAACGACGGATATTGGAAAATGCTCGAAAGAAAAGAGATCACCAAAAAAGAATTAATGGTTGCGCGTTGGCAATCCTTGCTCGATCATTACAATTTTACGTTTGATGCAAATATCCTTTCCGAAATGTATCCCAAAAGGCTTGCCGAAAAATCATTTCTTATGAAGGGCGCCATCGAGATCTGCGAAAAGCTGTACGGAAAAGTCGGATTGTACATTGTCACAAACGGTTTTGCCTCTGTTCAGCACGGAAGATTCGACACTTGCCCCTTGAGAAAGTACTTTGACAATATGTTCATTTCCGAAGAGGTAGGATGCGAAAAGCCCGACAAGCTGTATTTTGATACCGTCAGCAAAATGATCCCCGATTACGATCCCGCAAAAACGTTGATCGTCGGCGACTCCCTGACCTCCGATATCAAGGGCGGCATCAATGCGGGTATCGACACCTGTTGGTTCAATCCGGAAGGCAAGCCCGCCCCCGAGGGTATGAATATAACCTATATCATCAGCGATCTCGCAGAGATCGAGAATATCGTTCTTCATCACTAATCAGCTATTTACAGAAAGGACTTGAGTATGAGCCTGCAGCTTGACAGCATGATCGAAATCCGTGAAAACGAGCCTCTCTCCAAGCACTCCTCCTTTAAAATCGGCGGACCTGCAAAATATGCAATATTCCCCAAAAACAGCGCCGAGCTGATATCCGCCGTAAAAGCAGCAAAAAGCAGCGGGGAAAAATACCGCGTTGTGGGCAACGGCAGTAACCTGCTGTTCGATGATAACGGATTTAACGGCGTTATCATCTTTACCAAAAATATGACCGATACCGAATATATCCACAAGGGTAACAGCCAAGCAATCAAGGTCGGCTGCGGTAGGTCTCTGACCGAGCTTTCTTCCGACGCGGGCAAGAAGCATAGCCTGACAGGTCTTGAATTTGCATACGGAATTCCCGGAACAGTAGGCGGAGCCGTCTACATGAACGCGGGAGCATACGGCGGACAAATGTCGGATATCGTAGTCGAAACCGAATACTACGATCCTTCTTCTGACCGGATCGGAGCCATGCGCGGCGACGAGCATAAATTCGATTACCGTCATTCGGTATTCGCCGAGCATCCCGAATACATTATTCTTTCAACCACCCTCGAAATGAAGGAGGGTAACGTTGAAGACATTCTCGCCGGTATGAACCAGAATATGCGTGCCCGTAAGGAAAAGCAGCCTCTCGAATATCCAAGCGCGGGAAGCACCTTTAAGCGTCCCGGCGGAGGACTCTTTGCCGGAAAGCTGATTGAGGATGCAGGCTTGAAGGGCTATACCGTGGGCGGAGCGCAGATCTCCCAAAAGCACGCAGGCTTTACTGTGAACCTTGGCGGAGCGACCTGTGCGGACGTTCTTGCAGTGATCGAGCATACTCAAAAAACAGTGTTCGAAAAGGACGGCGTCATGCTGGAAAGCGAAATTATTTATATCCCCGAATAAAGAACCGAAAGGGCTTGAAAATGTCATTTTCATCACAAGTCAAGGACGAGTTGAACTCGATTCAAATCAAAAATAACTGCTGTAAAAAAGCGTATATACTCGGAGTCGTGCTGTCGGCAGAGGTCTCTGACGGCAACGTGCTCACTCTGTCAATTGCGGATCGGAATACGGCCGAGCATTTTTGCCAGCTTTTAAAAACCATCTATAAAGTAGAGCCCGAGCTCGAGCAGATCAAGCGGGGATGCTACAGCGCCACAAAGCTTCGCTTCAAATCTGCCAAGCTGTCTGAATTTTTATCGTTTGCAGACGGTTATTCCGACAGCGATGAGGATGTTGAGGCTCTGAATAATTACTTTAAATGCGATTGCTGTAAGCAGGTCTTCCTTCGCGCACTTTTCTGCGCAAAGGGAAGCGTCAGCGATCCGCAAAAATCCTATACCTTGGAAATACAAACTCCCAAGGACACAAGAGCGATGCTGATCCACACGATCCTTGAGGAAATAGGCCCCGAGGCACCGGGCATCACTCCGAGAAAGGATATTTTCGGAATCTTCTACCGCAATGAATCCGCCATCGAGGACCTGCTCACCGTATGCGGTGCCGGCAAAACGATTTTTACGTTTTTTGACGTCCATATCGAAAAGGATCTGCGCAATATGGAAAACCGCGCAACCAATTGCGTAACGAGAAACATCGCGCGATCCGTCAACGCCGCAGGTATGCAGATCCAAGCCATAGAAGCGATCCTTGCCAACGGAATGATGGATGAATTATCCGATGACGTGAAAACGACCGCATATCTTCGCCTTGAAAATCCCGATATGAGCCTTGGTGAGCTTGCAGGGATCCACACCCCGCCGATTTCAAAATCGGGTCTCAACCACAGACTTTCAAAAATTTTGGAAATGGCGAAAAAGCGAAAGCTGATATAAACAAATTTACAGAAAGGCACAGCGCAAATGGGAGAATTTGTACATCTTCATCTTCACAGTGAATACAGTCTGCTTGACGGCGCTTGCCGTATCTCGGAAATTCCCGCAAGGATCCGCGAGTGCGATCAGGATGCCGTTGCGATTACGGATCACGGTAATATGTACGGTGTGATCGAGTTTTATAAGACCTGCAAAAAGGAGGGCATCAAGCCCATCATCGGTTGCGAGGTCTACGTTGCAACGTCTTCAAGATTTGACAAGCGCAACAATACCGATTCCTACTATCATCTCGTCCTGTTGTGCAAAAATATGACGGGATATAAAAACCTGATCCATCTCGTCTCCAAGGGCTTTACCGAGGGCTTTTATTCCAAGCCCCGAATCGATGAAGAATTGCTCCGCGCACACAGCGAGGGGCTTATTGCGCTGTCCGCTTGCCTCTCCGGTAAAATACCGAGGCTTCTTTCGGCAGGTGATTACGAGGGCGCGCGACAAACTGCGCTGGAATATTCTGCAATCTTCGGTAAGGATAACTATTACATCGAGCTGCAGGACCACGGCACCGAGGATACGCAACAGATCATGCCCCTGCTTGTCAAGCTTGCCGAGGACACGGGATTGCCTATGGTTGCAACCAATGACTGCCATTATCTGCGCCGCCGTGACTCCGAGATCCAAGAGGTGCTGATGTGTATCCAGACCAACACCACGCTCGACAGCCCAAACAAGCCCGGATTTGATACGGATGACTACTATATCAAAACAACGGACGAAATGAAGCGTATCTACAGCGCCTATCACGGTGCCGTTGAAAATACGGTCAAGATCGCCGATGCCTGTAACCTTGAATTGGAATTTGATAAGGTATTTTTACCGCAATTTCCGTGTCCCGGCGGAAAAAGCGCGGAGGAATATCTCCGCGAGCTGACCCTGCAAGGATTTGAACGCCGACAGAAGAACGGGCATCTCATCTTCGGAAACGAACCCCATAACGATGAGAAAGCATACAGGGAAAGAATTGATTACGAGCTATCCGTTATCAATACCATGGGCTATGCCGACTATTTCCTGATCGTACAGGATTACGTGGGTTACGCCAAAAGCGCGGGTATTCCCGTAGGACCGGGCAGAGGCTCGGGAGCAGGAAGCCTTGTTGCGTTTCTCTTGGGCATTACCGATATCGACTCCATAAAATTCGACCTCCTCTTCGAGCGCTTTCTGAACCCCGAGCGAGTCAGTATGCCTGATATCGATATGGACTTCAGCTACAACCGTCGCGACGAGGTCATCGACTACGTCACGAAAAAATACGGCAGAGAGCACGTATCACAGATCATAACCTTCGGTACGCTTGCGGCAAAGGCAGCCATCCGCGATTGCGGACGCGCTATGGGAATGTCTTATTCCGACGTAGATGTGGTCGCAAAAGCGATCCCGCGCGAGCTTGGCATAACGCTGAAAAACGCTCTGCGCTTTCCCGAGCTGAAGGAGCTGTACGAAAGCTCCGAGCAGATCAAAAAGCTGATCGACACGGCAATCTCGCTTGAGGGAATGCCTCGTAATATATCCGTCCATGCCGCAGGCGTTGTCATTACGGACAAGCCGATCTCGGAATACGTTCCGCTTTCCGTCAGCAACGGCACCCTGGTAACCCAATTCGATATGGACACCATTGCCGACCTCGGTCTTCTGAAATTCGACTTCCTTGCGCTCCGCTATCTGACGATCATCAACGACGCGCAGATGCAGATCAAGGAATTCGAGCCCGATTTTGACATTGAAAAAATCCCTCTCGACGATAAAAAGACCTTTGAGCTGATCTCCCGCGGCGATACCGCAGGTGTATTTCAGCTCGAATCCACAGGAATGAAGCAGGTGCTCCAAAGCCTGCGTCCCGAGCATATCGACGACATCATCTCGGTAATCTCGCTCTACCGTCCCGGCCCTATGGATTCTATCCCTCGCTTTATAGAATGCCGTCATGACCCCTCCAAGGTGGTCTACGACCTGCCCGAGCTTGAGCCGATATTGCGCTCAACCTACGGCTGTACCGTATATCAGGAGCAGGTTATGAGCATATTCCGTACCGTTGCCAACTATTCCTACGGCCATGCTGATATCGTGCGCCGCGCTATGTCAAAGAAGAAAGCAAGCGTGCTTGAGGCCGAAAGAGAAGCGTTCATCAACGGAGCCGCCTCCAACGGCATAGAAAAGGCCAAAGCCGAAAAGCTCTTCGACGATATGGCAAGCTTCGCCAATTATGCCTTTAACAAAGCCCACGCCGCGGCATATTCGGTCATCAGCTACCGTTCCGCATATCTGAAGGCTCACTATACCGGTGAGTATATGGCGGCACTGCTGACCAGCGTGCTGGGTAATCAGGTGAAATCCGCCGAATATATTACCGAGTGCTCCAAATTTGGCATCGCCGTGCTGCCCCCCGATATCAACGGAAGCCGTGTAACCTTTGCAACCGACAGGGAAAATGGCAACATTCGATTCGGCCTTCTGGCTCTGAAGAACGTGGGCAAGCAGTTCATCGAAGCGATTATAAGCGAAAGAAGCTCGGAGGGCAGATTCGTCTCCTTCGATAGCTTTGTCGAGCGAATGAGCGTCACTTCCGATCTGAATAAGAGACAGGTCGAAGCGCTGATCAAATGCGGCGCATTTGACGGATTGGGCCTCTACCGCTCACAGCTTCTTGCATCCTACGAAACCATTATCGATAACGTCCAGCAAAAAAACAGAAACAACCCCATCGGTCAGATCGATATGTTTTCCTTTGGCGACATCGAAGCCCCTTCATTCCAATATCCCAACATTCCCGAATACGGCATGAAGGAGAAGCTTTTGCTTGAAAAAGAAGCCTCGGGAATGTATTTCTCGGGTCATATGCTTGACAATTATGCCAAGCACGTTGAAGATCTTGACGTTATCACAACAGCAGAGCTGACAGAGACCGACGACAGCGGGGAATTACTCTATTCAGATCGCGATAAGGTCAGCCTTGCGGGTATCATCAACGCAGTATCGCTCAAAACAACGAAAAACGATGACAGAATGGCGTTCTTCAAATTGGAGGATAAGCTTGGGGAGGTCGAATGTATCGTTTTCCCAAAAAAATACAACGAGCTTTATCACGAGATCTTTGTGGATGCCGCAGTTTACGTAGAAGGCACTGTTTCGATCAAGGACGAGGAAATGCCCAAGATCCTTGTCAACTCACTGACCCCCTTGGCGGATAACGACAGATACGTTCCGAAGGCTCCAAGCATCCCCAAAACGCCCGACTCCTCGGATGCCGCAGTTTCTTCATTGTTGAACACTCCCGTGGAGGAAAAGAGCGAAGTAGCAGCTTCCGCACCGTCTAAGTTCTCCATGTATCTTTCGCTTTACGCGTCGGCTAATCAGACAAATCCCGCTACAGCTCAAGCCGCAAAGGCAGTAAAGCCTGCCGACCCCAAAGCAACGCCCGCGCCGCGCCTCGTTCCTCAAAAGCTGTATCTGAGAGTGCCTGATATGAGCGGAGAGATGTTCCTGAAAGCCAAAAACATGGTGGATATCTTCAACGAAGGAACGATCAAGGTGATCTTCTATGACTCCGCCACCGCAAAGTATTCCGAATATAGCGAAAGAATGTATTATTCGGAATACGCTATCAGTGAACTGAAAAAAATCGTCGGAGATGATAACGTGGTAATCAAATAAACCCAACTTCGCCGAGAGAAACAGTAATTGGTTGCTCTCGGCAGTAATTTGTATAGATTAATTCTTGGTTTCCTGACATAATTATAAAAAAGCTCTTGACATTCCAGTTAACTGTAATGTTATAATAATACCGAAAGGGGGATTGACATGATAAAAATAGGTGATTTAGCAAAAATTTGTAACGTCAACGCCAAAACTCTAAGGTATTATGATGCCGAAGGCATCCTAAAGCCCGATATTACAGACTCATCTAGCGGATATCGATTTTATTCGATTGATGCTGTGGAACGATACAAACAGATTCTGTTTTATAAAAATCTCGGCTTTTCATTGGATGAAATCAAAAAAATTCAAATCGCAACAAACGATGAGATGCGAGAAATTCTTCAAAGCAAAAAGGTGGATTTATCCAAATCAATTGAAAAACATAAGCAACAGATCAAAATCATTGACAGTTTATGTGAAGGAAAATCTCGAAATCCGCTCGTATCGAAAATTCTGCTTTTGCCATTTGAAAATGATGAACAAGTAGTCGGAAAATGGCAACTGTGCGGAAAGCTTCTTGACAAGAACGATTTAACTTCTTTATCAGATACCGGATCAAATGCCATAGACAAAGAAATCATCTTTATGCCCGGCGGCGCATTTGCTTGGAAGTATTTTTGGACAAAGGGTACTCTGTATAGGATTTCTCCAAAATATATGTTTGCCATTCCCAATTCGTATAAAATATTAGAACAAAACGGTGTTCGATATATGATCGTTCAATTTATGAGCGATGAGTGTATTGATAACGGAGAAGACATTTTGATTCTTTTGTACCGTCAAACAGACAACATTGCATATACAGAGTATCAAATACGTCCCAATATTGACAAAACAGATCTGCCGTTTGTTGATAATGAATCGGTTCACGGTGAATGGGTGGCAGTAGATTACGTTCCCACAATATCGGATTTTCTCGCCGAATCTCAGTACAGCGACCAATGCGATATCTTTGTTGAAGATTATAATTTTTTACCTCGCGGAATCTGCACAAGAACGCTTCGCTCCATGACAGGAAAAGCAAGATGTATGCTTCGATACACAAAAGGTTTTGTTTTGAACGACAAAGAAATGACCGCCGAAGAGTATCAGATAAAAGCAATAAACGGAAAGGACTATCTTTTCGTTCAACATAAATCAGGCGATTATTTTTACGGTGGCATGACACCGCATTGGTACGTTTTCGAGAGGAAGGAATCGTAAAATGAAAAACAGCATGGTACAATACTATTTTATAGGAGGTAACTAATAATTATGAATAAAAACTTACCCAAAGACATCGTAAGATATGTTAAGAAAGAAATTGCAAGAAGAATAATCATCTTTGCACTTTTGGAAAGCTTTACGGTCTGCATCTGTGTTTTGTCATGGAAGTACCTTGCTACAAGTGTAAATATTGTATTTCATATTTGTGTTTTGCTACTTTTTTTCATTCTTCCGTTTTTCTTTTCGGGATTTCCTATGAAACTCATCGACAAATCCTGGAGTGGAGTCGTAACCGAGGTTTTTGTCAAAGAAGAAACTGGAACGTATACCGCCGCAGGCGTCAAGGCATTTCCGTATACAAAGAACGTTATATACTTAAAAGTAAAAAAAGATAACGGTGAAGAGGCGCGCGTAATTGCCCGAGAATTCGGAATACGACATCACCATGGATTCCCGGTTCCTAATGAGGGAGACGTTACAAAGCATTTGAACGATTACTCGGTCGCAGATACGGTATACCATTTTTACGGATTGAAACACAATTACATTGTGAAGAAAAATATCGATATGATAGACTGTGTCGTATGCGGTTCCCAAAATCATAAAGAGCGTAGCGATTGCTTGAATTGCGGGCATTCGCTGATAAAGAATATTTAAATAACACCGCCGAGAGCATTAATTTTGCTCTCGGCGGCTCTCGTGATAGACTAATTCATAAATTTATGATATAATTTTTGTAAATCAATTAACCGATACACTCCCGCCGACACTATATATGTGAAAGCTTTCAAAACACAGGAGAACAACTATGACCGACAAAAGGGCATCGGAATTGCTGTCCGAGAATCTGACGGCAATCTACGGCTACGCTTTTTCAAAGCTCTATAATAAGGACAAGGTGGACGATCTTGCATCTGAAATTGTTTATGAAATCATTATTTCCGCGCGCAATCTTCAAAATGAAGAAGCCTTTTGGGGCTTCGCATGGAAGATCGCGGAAAACACATTTCGTCGCTTTATTCGCAAAAATGAGATTGCCGCAAAAACCGTAGAACTAACAGAAGAGAACTTAAGCATGCAAGACCTCTCACCGGAGCAGGAATACATCCAAAAGGAAACAGAGGGCGAGGAAATATATCTTCTTCGCCGCGAGCTGTCTCTTTTGAAGAAAACACACCGCGAGGTATGTGTTGCCTATTATGTTGATAACAAAAGCTGTTCTCAGATCGCAAAAGAACAAAACATCAGCGTGGAAATGGTAAAGTACCATTTGTTCAAGACGCGAAAACTATTGAAGGAAGGTATCGGTATGACGAGAACACTTGGAGAAAAAAGCTATAACCCCGGAACGTTCAGACTTGATTTTTGGGGAGACCAGAACAAATACTTTGATCTTTTTGATCGCAAATTGCCCGGCTCTATTGTGCTTGCCGCGTATTATGAAGCTATGACGGCAGAAGCGCTTTCTATGGAGCTTGGTGTTTCAATGCCTTATCTTGAGGAAGAAATCGAGATCTTGGAAAAAGCGGGTGTGCTGAAAAAAGCAGGCGAAAAATATCAGACCAACATCGTAATTTTAACAGATGCATATGAAAAGGAGTTTGTGAAAAACACCTCCGCAATTTATGTTGACGTTGCCAAATCGGTATTCGATGAAGTCCAAAAACTGTTACCGCAGATTCGCGCATTGGATTTTAACGGGAACGATTACGACGACAACAGATTGTTGTTTGGAATTTTGAACCTTGCGTTTATGACGGCCTATGTGCTGACGAAGGAAAGAGCTCCGCTCGGAAGCCCCAATAAGCTTCCTCTTGGTTGCAACGGTTGGATTTTCGGATATGATAACGATTATGCAAACCATCATTTTTGCGGTATCACGATGCAAACTTGGAACAATGACGGAACGGCATGGTTTTCCGCAGAAAATTACAGAGCTACCAAAAAAGCACAAATGTATGAGCATTCTTGGTTTAAATATAAAGCGGAAGCCTTGTGTGATGCTATACTGCATAAGGAAGTGAATGAGGAAAATCACACCGTCCCGTGGTTGATTGAAAACAATTTCATTACTTGCAAGGATAACAAATTGTCTGCAAATTTCCTTGTTTTTGACAATGCTGTTTTTGAGATAATTCGCACCATTCTCGCACCTATCATTGAGAAAGTTGCAAGCTGTATGATCGACATATCTGAAAAAGCCGAAATTATACTTGCCGAGCACGCTCCCGCTTCACTCAAAGGACAATGCGGTGATATCGCAAAAATTCATCATCGCCTTGACGTCGCAGCGTTCTTGATGGAGGAGCTTATCAAAGAAAACAAACTGATAGTTCCAAACGAAAAAACACCGCTTTGTATGTGGGGTGTGAAAAACTGACATAATAATCCGCCGAGAGCAATAAAAATGCTCTCGGCGGATTTACTATATCATTTTCCAATAAACATCTGCGTCCAATATCTGCCGTTTTCGGCATAGCCTACTCCTATATGGGTGAAAGACGAATTCAGAATATTGGCTCTGTGTCCCGATTAATCCATCCACGCATTCACCACCGCTTGCGGTGTAGCTTGTCCTCTTGCGATATTCTCACCTGCGGTTCTGTAAGTGATTCCAAAGCTTTTCATCATCTGAAAGGGCGTACCGTAGGTCGGGCTTGTATGAGAAAAATACTTGTTATCCCTCATATCCTCGGATTTGATCCGCGCCACGCGGCTGAGCTGCCAATCGTATGTAAGCTCACGAAGTCCGTTCTGTTTTCTTTCCACGTTCACAAGCCTTACGACCTCCTTTTCGAAGCTCAATACAGATGCGTCCGTTGTCGGAATATTCAAAATCTGACCCGGATATATGAGATCCGGATTTTTGATCTGTGGATTGGCACTTTTGATCTCACTGAGTCCTACCTCATATCTTACCGCGATCTTCCACATACTGTCGCCCTTGACCACCGTGTAGGTCTCGTCGGCTGATACCGCAAATACAGAAAGGGAGATCAGCATAATCGCGCATAATGCAAACACTAACAGCTTTTTCATTTGATACCTCCAATTTAATTAAACTGCTATTGCTGATAATTCTATCATCAACAAATCAATTATAACATATTTGGATGCCCATTTCAAATGCAATAGAAGGGAAGGAAGGGGATTATAACGCGCGGCGGAAAGTATTAGGGAATATTACCGCCGAATCTGACAGAAATTGAGAAACATACAAAAATTGCCTTGCCGAAATCACCTCCGACAAGGCAATTTATTACCGAATGAATTGTCTCATTCCCAGCAAACACCGTTTTTGTCGATATTTGCGGTGCTTGAAGAAGCTGTGCTGACGGATGCCGAGCTGTTACCGAGATAAATAACTCTGCCATTTATGCTTGCGGGCATTTTGATAGTCACTTCATCCTCCACCGTCAGATATGTACCCGAGGAAAGGGAAAGGGTCTTATTTATCCCCACACTTGAGAAATTTTGACAGTGTGTTGCTTCGCTTGACATTCCTCCCGATGGCATTACGGCAACCACTCTGCCGCCCGTGAAGCTATAGCCCTGCTCGGTGTCGATGGCAGAGTTTCCTCCCGATGTTGAGATAACCACCACGTCGCCACCCGAAAATACGATTCCTTGGTAAGAGGTTCTGCTATTTGAATCGATTCCGTCTCCGCTACAGTAGATATAGACCTTACCGCCGTTGATCGCTACAGCGTTACCCGAGGTAACGGTGGCATTGATTCCATCGTCCTTTGAAATAACCGAAACATCACCGCCATTGATCACTACCTGTGACCCCTCAAGTCCTTCATAGCTGTTCGTAACCGTCACCGTGCCTTCTGCTATTGTCAATACCCCGTCAGCGTGAAGTCCATCATCGTTGCTGTATACTGTAACGTTACCGCCGTTGATCGTCAAGTTACCCTTAGGAGTCTCTCCGTTTTCAAGCGCGGTATCCGCGTTTGCGTGGATAGCGTCATCGTATGCCTTGATCGTCACAGTACCGTCATTTATAATGACCTCGTTAGCCGCTTTTATTCCCTTTGTAGAGTGGTCTCCCTTGTCGGTATTTCCGTCGTTCATGCCTCCAAAGCCGCCCATACCGCCATGACCGCCAAAGCCGCCCTCCTGCACAGTCGTGGTATAATTGGTCCAAGTATAATATAACCCGTTATACGAGCTTGTAAGTGCAAAGGTATCGTATCCCTCGCTAGGGGAGAGATAGTCGGACATCACCAAGCATTCTTCCTCCTGACCGCGATCATCCTCCGAATCATAAATAAAGAATTGCATCTTTGCATACTCGGGCATCTTGGGAAAAGCGTAATAATAATAGCTTGTTCTGCCACCAGATGCCTTGGAGTGATATTCCGCATTTACCCAAAGATAATCATCATCGGAATTATAGTATTTTACCGAGTAATAATAACTGTCATAAGTGAATCGGATATAATAATTGTCATCATCCACGGCAGTTACTTCCTCGGAATAGCTTGAATATTTGTCGGTATAGATATTCAAAACGGTGGTATTATCATTGATAATCACGTCATATGCCGCATCAATTCCGTCGCAAGCTGCGTATATTGTATGCTCACCGCCGGTAACTGTTACCGTTCCGCGCTGATTGCCCTTATCGGAAATATTGCTGTTTGAAGTTTTAATTCCGTCGCCTGCGGTTGCAATGATCGTGGTATTGCCACCCTCTATCTCAACGCTGTCATTGCCCTTCAGGGCGTTGTCACAGCTCGAAACGAAAAGCGTCAGATTTTTAATCTGAAGATCGTCCTTTGAATGTATTCCGTTGTTGTTGGCAGAAATGACAGTAAGAGCACCCTTGCCGCAGATCTCAAGGTCAACCTCGGAATGGATCGCACCCGAAAACAGGGCTTCATTGCTTTCATCAATTGCTTCGCGGTTGTCGTAAATATAATTCTCGTAGTCTTTTTTAGCTGTCAGAGAGACCTCCTTGCCGCTCAAAACAGTAATGGGATTGATACTGTCGCAGATCAAAGAGAAGCCCTTCATTTCAAGATCAAGCTTATAATCGTCACCTATGTCGATAATAATATTTCCCTTGAACTGCCCCGAGATTGAATAGACCGAGTCCTCACTGAGAGTTGAGAAAGTCAAGGTGTTACCCTCAATCTTATAGCAGCCGTCGCTACCGGATATATACGACACTTCAACTTCAGACTCTACCTCCTCAAAATATCCGTCGTATATACCCAGATCGCTGACGTCTTCGCCAAAAGCATCATCAAAACCGCCAAGATCAGGGATCGTTTCTCCGTCGGGGAACGAGACGTCAGAAGGTGCCTTACTCGTATTACAGCTCGCCAAAAGTAAAACAATAACTAATAAAAGGATTCCTATAGTTTTTTTCATTTTAATCTCCATTCCGCCTCACACGGGGTCCCACAAAGCTCAACTAATTCGCTTCGGGAACCCCGCGGCGGCATAAATAGTAATCGATGAATTTTGCCGGCAAGGCAAAATTCGCGCGTGAAACAGTTAAATTGCCTATCAGAAGGAAGCAATCTTCACGCTGTCTCCTTTCTGATCAAAGCTCGTTAACACCCGTATCTTGCTTGGAAACCGATATTTCAAGGTTTCCGTTGCGTTCGCGAAGCTTATCTATAAATTCTTTTTCTTTTGTAATATCCCGAAGTGAGACGTTATACGTAAGACGGAACATACTTCCCATATTGGTAGTCTTTACGCGTATCAGCTCGAAGGACATAGCATATTCTGCAAAAATTCCGTCAAAAACCTCTGAATAGTCAAGATCCTCTGGAATCGTCACGGTTACGGTCTTGTATGTAGCCGAATTTTTTACGGCACCGAGATCCAGCCGATTATAAAGCATAAACACAACACAGAGAATAACGGTAAATATGCCCGCAAACGCCAGATATCCCATACCTGCGATAAGCCCCGCACCCATAGCAAGAAATAGTGTTCCGATCTCCTTGGCAGTACCCGGAACCGAGCGGAACCGTACCAAGCTGAAAGCTCCCGCCACGGCAACTCCTGCGCCAACGTTACCGTTTACCATCATAATTACCACACAGACCACAGCAGGCAGCAGTGCCAGCGTGATAACAAAGCTCTTTGTGTATCTCGTCCTGTAAGTATAACAAAGCGCAATAACGACACCTATCACAAGCGATACGCCAACGCATAGCAAAAAGTCAGCAAGGCTGATCACATCAGTCAGCTCCGTATCGAAAAGTCCCTTGAAAATCTGATCTATAGACATATTTTTTATTCTCCTTTGTTTTTTTGATATATTATTTTTTCATATGCTGTTCCGTATTTTGAAAATGATGCTTTATAGATTTTATTTTCTGATAATGCCCGTGCAAGCCAAAAGGGAATTCCTCCCGAGCATTTTATCTCCATTAAAACCTTATCTTTATCAAGCAAGGCTGTGCCAAACACGTCTTCTTCAAGTGAAAGCGCCTCCGTCCGTGCCAAAATATTGTCGTCAAAGGTAATGCGAAGATCTCCTCCATCCCGACAATAATAAGCTTCTCGCTCATAGGAAAGAAAGACTTTAGGCGTAAGGCTTCCGTAAAAGTCCATAAAGTAGTCGATTTCTCTGGATATTTGATTTTGCTTTGAGCATCCGTTGCCCATACACACCCAAGAAATTGCCTCCTCCTCGGACATCGAAATTCTTCTTTTATATACAACACCGTCATATTTTTTCTTTAACTCGACAAATACCGTACTGCCTTTTTGCACTTTGCAATAGCTTCTGATCCTTAGTTTTTCCTTGTAATGAGGCTTGTCCATAGAACGACGGATCAAGCGGTAATTGTCGGTATCAAAATATATATTTCTTATGGTCGTTCGTCCATATTTATCAAGCTCCATATAACGCTTTATTTCCTGCAGTATTTTTTCCTTTTGCTCAAGGGTGAGCATATATTTCAATTCATACCGTTTGAAAACCGACTGATAAGCCATAACTTCACTCCCGTTTTTCTTCTTGTAGCATTATATATCCAAAAACTTAAATCAACACTAAAAAACCGAAACAGTTTCATTTTTTAACTTGAATTAATGTTGTATATGTAATATTTTTATTATTAACACATTGATTTATTTGCAGATTCGTGCTAAAATATAAATAAATTATCAAGGAGGTATCCAATGAGAATATTGCTGGCAGAGGATGAGATAGCTTTGGCAAAGGCTATCGTTAAAATATTGGAAAAGAACAATTACTCCGCTGATGCGGTCCATAATGGAAAAGATGCTCTCTTATATCTTGATTCTGAAAACTACGATGCCGTTATCCTTGATATTATGATGCCTGAAATGGACGGAATATCCGCTCTGAAAGTCATAAGAGCGCGGGGAAGCGATATACCAGTATTGCTGTTGACCGCAAAAAGCGAGGTCGATGATAAGGTACTTGGTCTTGACAGCGGAGCCAACTATTATCTTACCAAGCCATTTGAAACCAAAGAGCTTTTAGCTACTATACGCGCGATCACAAGAGGGCAGGCAACACAGGATACAAAAATCGTTTTTGGCAATATTTCTCTTGACCGTGCAACGTTTGAGCTGTCTTCACCAAGTGGATGCTTTAAGCTGGCAAACAAAGAATTCCAATTGATGGAATTGCTGATGTCAAATCCGCACCGCATAATTTCCTCCGAACGTTTAATGGAAAAGATCTGGGGCTATGACTCCACCTCCGAGATAAACGTTGTTTGGGTCTATATTTCTTATCTCAGGAAAAAGCTTTCCGCTTTGGAAGCCGATATTCTGATCAAGGCTTCGCGAAATGCAGGATATTCCTTGGAAAACAAATTATGATAAAAGAAAGATCTGTTATGATAAAAAAACTGAAATATCGGTTTGTCATCCTGTCAATGACCTCGCTGCTCATTTTGCTGGCCATTATGACGATAGCAATGAACATTATAAATTATTCTTCCATAGTTAGCAGCACAGATGATATTCTAACGCTCCTCTCACACAACAGAGGGCGGTTTCCCGGATTTGAAGCTGATAATGAAAGCTCAGTCATCATAGACCAAAAGCCAATTCCCAATAATGATCTCCCTCCACATATGTCACCGGAGGTCCCGTATGAATCAAGGTTTTTTTCCGTGCTGTTAAGCGAGGACGGCAGCGTTTTATTCACCGATGTCAGCCACATTGCTTCAATAGATGCCAAACAGGCAGAAATATATGCACGTCTCGCATTATCAAACAATCGAGACCGTGCCTTCATCGATACCTATCGCTATATAAAACGTACCGAAAACAATGCCATAAGGATCATTTTTTTGGATTGCGAGCAACGAATCGAATCCTTTGAAAGGTTCTTATACACCAGCATTATAATCGCCCTTGCGGGATTTATCATCGTGTTCTTCATAATCTTCTTTTTTGCCGAAAGGATCATCCGTCCTATCTCGGAAAGCTATGAAAAGCAGAAACGATTCATCACCGATGCAGGACATGAGATCAAAACACCGTTGACCGTAATCAATACCAACATCGACATCCTTGAAATGGAAATCGGAAAAAATGAATCGCTAAGTGACATACAGCAGCAAACCAAACGCTTGACAAAGCTCACAAACGACCTGGTCAGCCTAACACGAATGGAAGAAACGGGGAACTCCATCCCTATGATCGAATTTCCGATCTCCGAGGTGGTTGCAACAGCCTCAGAGGACTTCCGTGCGCTGGCAACGGCACAAAATAAGGCTTTTGATATTCAAGTACAGCCGTTACTCACCGTAAAAGGGAATGACTCCTCCATCACACACCTTGTATCCATTCTGCTCGACAATGCTTTAAAATACTCTCCCGCCAACAGCGAGATCAATCTCAATCTATATGAGCATAATCGCTCGATCGTCCTTCAGGTCATAAATCAAACCAAAATGCATATTGAGGAGAGCGAGCTCAATCGGGTCTTCGAAAGATTCTACAGATTAGACTCCTCAAGAAACTCGCAAACGGGAGGGAACGGCATCGGACTTTCCATCGCACGCGCCATTGTCTCTGCGCATGGAGGCAAAATTACCGCTACGATCGATAAAAGCGAGAGATTTTCAATTAACGTAACCATACCCCTATAAAAGAAAACGGTTACCCATTCGGGTAACCGTTTTCTTTTTCCATATAACTTATACGTTAAGTGTTTTTTTGTAAGCCTCAATATTCGCAAGCGCGGTCTCTTGATCTGCGGCAGATACCATAAAGTAGAACTTTACCTTAGGCTCTGTTCCGGAAGGACGAACGATCACAACGTCTCCATTCTCAAGCTTGAAGGAAAGAACATTGGACTTGGGCAATTCCGTTGAGGTCTTCTCGCCGCTTGCAACGCTTGTAAAGGTCTGCTCGTTGTAGTCACCAAAGGTAACGACCTTCACACCGCCAAGCTCGGCAGGAGTGTTGCTTCTCATATCGTCGAGCAGAGCCGCCATCTTAGCGGGACCGTCTACACCATCCATATAGATCTCAACGTTTTTCTCAAGACAGAAGCCGTATTTTTCGTAAAGGCCCTCAAGCGCATCGTAAAGCGTCATACCCTTTGCATGGTAGTACGCGGTCATCTCGCAAATCAGCATCGTAGCAACGACCGCATCCTTGTCGCGAGCATAAGTGCCCTTGAGATATCCGTAGCTTTCCTCAAAGCCAAAGATGTAGGAGCCCTCGCCCACAGCCTCATGATTCTTGATAACCTCACCGATAAACTTAAAGCCGGTCAGCACGTTAAACATCTCCACGTTATGCGCGTCGCAGATCTTTGTTGCCAGCTCGGAGGAAACGATGGATTTTACAACGTAAGGCTTATCGGGCATCGTATCTGTCTCTTCATACGCCGTAATGATATAATCGATCAGAAGCGCACCCATCTGGTTGCCCGTAATGGTTTTGAAGCTTCCGTCCTTTGTTCTCGCAACAACACCAACGCGGTCTGCATCGGGGTCGGTTGCGACGACCAGATTACTTCCAACCTCGTTTGCAATGCCGATACCGATCTCGAAGACCTCAGCATATTCAGGGTTGGGCTTTTCAACGGTGGGGAAGTTACCGTCGATAACAAACTGCTCCTCCACCTTATAAAGATGCTTGATACCTGTTCTCGCAAGGATCTCGGGAATCAGCTTGTGACCTGTACCGTGAAGAGGAGTATAGACGATCTTCAACTCATCCGCAACAGCCTTCACAGCATCGGGATTGACCGCCTGAGCCTGAACCTTGGCAAGATAGAGCTCATCCATCTCTTTACCCAATATCTTGATCTTGCCGTCTGCAACAGCCTTGTCGAAGTCAACTCTCTTTACGTCGTTGAAAATGTCGATCTTGCAGATCTCCTCGTACACGGTATTCGCGTGCTCGGGGGGAAGCTGTGCGCCATCCTCCCAATAGGCTTTGTAGCCGTTGTACTGCTTGGGATTGTGAGAAGCTGTGATATTAATACCGGCAACGCATTTCAACTCGCGAAGAGCAAAGGAAAGCTCGGGGGTGGGACGAAGAGCGTCGAAAATATATACGGGAATGTCAGCGGCTGCCAATACTTCTGCCGAAACCTTGGCAAAAAGCTCGGAGTTGTTGCGGCAATCGTATGCAACGGCAACGCCGTCCGCAGCTCTTCCTTCCTTGTGAATAAGGGTAGCAAGTCCCTGAGTTGCCTGAGCAACGGTATAAACGTTCATTGCGTTCATACCCGTCTTCATCGTACCTCTGAGGCCTGCGGTGCCAAAGGACAAGCCGGAGGAGAAGCGGATCTTGATCTCATCGTCATTGTCAGCGATATCGCGAAGCTCCTGCTTTTCCTGTTCTGTCAATACGGGGGAATCGAGCCAAAGCTTGTAATTATCAAGATAGTTCATAAAAACAGTCCTTTCAATCAAAAATTCAGATTACGCCTGGAGATACTGTTCAAGAGCAATTGCCAACTGATCGGGGCAGGACGTGGGACGGGGACCGCAATGGATTCCGCGAAGACGCTTGATTGCCTCCTCAACTGCCATACCCTTTACAAGAGCGCTGACACCCTGAGTATTGCCCGAGCATCCGCCTGTAAATTTCGCTTCAACAACGATACCGTTTTCAACGTCAATGTCGATCTGACGGGAGCATGTGCCCTGTGTTTTGTAAGTAATGTGTTCCATAAAATATATTCTTCCTTTCAATTATTTTATTCAGATTTATTGCCGATTATATCTGCATATATAAGCCAATCGGTATAAATTCCGGACAGTCAATTACGAGATAAGCAAAAAAAGTCTGCAGATCCGAGCCGTCAGCCCTGAAAACAGGGCAAATATATGCATTTCCAAAGCTTTTTTCCTTGTGAACGTTCAAGGTATCGATCCTTCTCAGCTTCAGCGAGCAAAAGCTTGCCGCGCAAAGGAGCTCTTCAAGTGACGTATTTTCATTCTCGGTCACAACGAATTCAAAATAGCGATTTCTCGCCTTTGAGCGAAGCCCGGGATTGTGGAATGCGAATTTTTTTCCAAGAAGCGCATACCGTGTGTATCCGCCCTCACTCTGCAGATCGTAAACCGCAGTGATCTTAAAGCCGTACTTTAAAATCAACTCGTAAAACGAAAGCAGCTTTCCGTCAGCAGAGGTTTCCACAGGCAGGATGCAATACTCACAGCTTCCGTTATAAACACTCTCACACACGTCCGCAACACTTCCGTAATATGCCGCGCGAGGAGAATTAAAAAGGGAAGCAAACTGCATATAAGCCGCGTCGTTATACGAATTCTTCAGATAAGCGATCCTTTCGGATGCCTCCTCAGATACCGCAGTCTCTTGCTCATTTTGAAAATACTTGCTTACGTTTTTTTTGTCGGCACTCAGCTTGTAAAACGTCTCCTTAAACACCGTAAGTCGCTCGATCAGGGACACCTTGGAAAATACAGCATCCGCAACGTGCTTGTTTTCATCAATCACGTTACCGGAATCAGCCTTGCCCTCGGATCTGATCGACAGTATGATGCTTTTGATAATATCAGGATCACCGCCATCAAGCAATATAGCAGCTGCCAGCTCCGAAAGGTGCGCTAACCGTTTTTCAATCAATATTTCAAGTGACTCCTCAAGCTCGGAGAGATTGGACAGCACGATCTCTGTGTTACTGCCCTCAAGCTCGGGGATATCGGAATAGATCAATCCCATTACAGCATCTCCAACAGTTTGAAGCTGTCAGACAGAAAGGCCTTCAGCTCTTCAGCCGTCATATGCCTTTGCGAGATCAAAGCGAGACGGTATATCTCGTTCGCTATAAGCTGCGCCTTTTCGCGATCGCTGTCATTGATCTGCGCAAGCTTGTTTACAAGAGAAGAGCCGGAGTTGAGAACGAGAGTGTAAGCAACGGGAAATCCGCCGCCCATATTCATTCCCATATTGGCATACATTTTCATCATATCCTCCATGCGTCTGGACTCTTCGGAAAGAGTCAGAAGCGCGGGGATCGATGCATCCTTCAGCATTTCAAACCTTACTTCAAGAGTATCGTCTCCCACAGCCTCCTTGAAAAGAGCTGTAAGAACTTCGTTTTCTACCGCGGTGCCGTCTCCCTTCAGCATATCGGCAACGTCGGAGTCAATACGCTTATACTTAACCTCACCGTTATTCATCTCACACATTCCGATGAATTGCGTATCCAACTGATGATTCAGTACAGCAACCCTGATCCCCTCAGCCTCAAACATAGAAATATACTGCGCCTGCAACGCTTTATCCGTAGCATAATAAATTTCACCCTTGTGCTTGCTTTCGCAATCGGCAAGATACTCCTCGACAGTCATAAAAGATCCGTCCGTCAGCTCAAGCAGATAGCAGGATTTCACACGGTCGTAGAATTTTTTATCACGCAACGCCGCATACTCGAAAAAGATCTTCAGCTCGCTCCATATCTTCTCATACTTCTCACGGTCATTATTGCAAAGAGAGCAGATCTTATCCGCAACCTTTTTCACAATATGAGCCGATACCTTCTTGACGTATGCATTATCCTGCAGATAGCTTCTGGAAACGTTCAAGGGAAGCTCGGGGCAATCAAGCACGCCCTTAAGCATCAGCAGGAAGTCGGGAATAACCTCCTTGATGTCGTCGGCTACGAACACCTGATTGTAGAACAGCTTTACCTGTCCCTCGTATGATTCATATTCATTCATCCGCGCAGGGAAGTAAAGAATGCCCTTGAAATTCAAAGGATAATCCGCATTAATATGAATGTGGAACAGCGGCTCTCTGTAATCGTGGAATACCTTCTTGTAAAAATCGGCATATTCCTCCTCGGTGCACTCAGATGCATTCTTGAGCCACAAGGGCGAGGTCTCGTTGATGGGTGTGTTCTCGGAATCTGCTTCCGCTTCTTCACCCGCCTTACCGTCGTCATCACCCACAACGTCAAAATAAACGTCGACAGACATAAACGCACAGTATTTTTCCAATATCTCCCGAATCTTGGTATCGCTGAGATAAGCAGCCTCATCCTCGGAAATATGCATGATCACATCGGTTCCGTGAGCTTCTCTTGTACCCTCGGTGATCTCGTATTCACCGGCACCGTCACACACCCAACGAAGCGCCTCCGTGCCCGTGTAGGACTTTGTGATAACCTCTACGGTATCGGATACCATAAAGGAGGAATAAAATCCCAAGCCAAAGTGACCGATGATTCCGTTGTTCTGGTTGTTGTCGTCATATTTCTGAATAAAGTCAAGCGCGCCGGAAAGCGCAATGGAGCAAATATACTTTTCAAGCTCCTCCTCGGTCATACCGATTCCGTTGTCGGAAACGGTAAGCGTCTTCTCCTCCTTATCAAGAGTGACTTTGACCTCGTATTTTTCCTCGCCGCAATCGTACTGACCAAGCGAAGCAAGTCTGCGAAGCTTGGTTATCGCATCTGTGGCGTTGGAAACGATCTCGCGGAGAAAAATATCCTTTTCGGAATACAGCCACTTTTTGATAATAGGGAATATATGGGCGGTTTCAACGGAAATACCGCCCTTCTTTATATTTTGTTCGTCCATGATAATTCACCTCCAAAAATGAACACACAGCGTAGCATAGCTGCTTCGGAACACAAGATTCCAACATATATTATATACTTTTTTCACCCCCAAGTCAAGAGGTAGCAATAAGAATGCATTGATATTTTTTAAAAAATTAACGTTATTCATAAAATAATAATATATAGGGAGTATAATACTATTTGTTGAATTACAGACTATTCTGTCGTTTTGAAAGGACTGCTATGATGAAAATTACCCTGCCTGCATACGCAAAGATCAATCTCTTTCTGGATATCGTTTCCGTCAGAGAGGATAAATACCATAATATACTGAGTCTTATGCAAAGCGTCAGTCTTCACGATCTGATCACGGTAGAGCTTGCGGAAGGTAACGGCAAGCGCATCGACGTCTTTTGCAACAGCTCCGCCATCCCCACGGGAAAGGACAATCTGGTATACCGTGCCGCCGAGCTGTTTCCTGCGGAAGGACATATTACGGTAAGCATAGAAAAGAACATTCCTCTATCCGCAGGGCTTGCGGGAGGAAGCACCGATGCCGCGGCAACACTTGTGGCGCTGAATCACTTGACAGGGAACAAATTGAGCAAAACAGAGCTTAAGACCTTGGGAGCCAAGCTCGGCGCCGACATTCCGTTTTGCATCGATGGCGGTGCGGCATTGGTGGAGGGAATCGGAGACCTGATGAAGCCTGTTGCCTCTATGCCCCGATATCCTTTGGTCATCGCGCGCCTCGGTGACGGAATGTCAACCCCCTTGGCATATAGGCTGCTGGATGAAAAATACAATTCATTTTGTAGCTATACCCCCAAAAAGGACAGTCTTAATATGCTGATGCTATGCGCTGATAAAAACAGCCCCTCTGAATACTGTAAGGGGCTCTATAACGTTTTTGAAACGGTGGTCGAGGAGCTTCGTGAGGGTGTTGGCGAGGTCAAGAGCATAATGCGCCTCAGTAGTGCCGCAGGCTGTCTGATGAGCGGAAGCGGAACCTCGGTGTTCGGAATTTTTGAAAGAGAAGAGGACGCGCTTTCCGCCGTCGGCAAGCTACACGCTCTCGGAGCGGAGGCGCACCTTTGTTATCCTGTGTAAACCGCAAAAAAAGAAATACCCGCACCCAAGCGAATGCGGATATTTCTTATGTAACGAATGGGGTCGTCGGAATTAATCCTGTGCTTCGAGATAGTTAACAACGTCGCCGACGGTGATGAAGCTGTGCAGGTCCTCGTCCTCGATGGAAAGATCAAACTTCTCCTCGCAGATCATAACAAGGTCAGCAAGCTCGATGGAATTGATTCCAAGGTCGGAAGAAAGCTCCGCATCAAGAGTAATGATATCTTCATTGATCTGAAGCTCTTCTACGAGCACCTTTTTGAGTGTTTCAAACATGATTCTGATTCCTCCATAAATTGACTTTTTCTGTATAACCACTTTATTATATATTGTTTTTCGCGGTTTGTCAAGCAATTTTTCAAAAAAGTTTGCCGATTCGTCAAAAATCGTCAAGCATTTGCGTGTTTTCCTTGAATTCATCTTGGAAGGGGTGTTACATATCAACGTATTTAAAAAGAGACCTCTGTTTGCGTCATGCATTCTGTTTTTGTTATTCGCCGTAATCGGCATCTTTATACCTACAAGCATAAAGCCAATAGTTTTGATAGCCATTGCCGCGGTTTGTATCGCTATAACCGCAATCCTGCTTGCCGTGCGTGCAAAGCCCTATACGATCCTGTGCGTCGTTTTGGCGGCTCTGATGGTTGCGCTTTCCGTCGGCTCCTCCTATTTCTTTTTCAAAAAGAGAGACCGTTTGGCTGAATATTACGGAACAGAATGCTCGATCGAAGCAATGGTGGTGTCTACACGGTACACCACAGCGAATCTTGGCGGATATCAAATACTTGTCAATAAGATCAATGGCGAGGAATGCTCTCATAAAGCAACGCTCAACTGTATGTACGACTCTGTCCTTGAGCCAGGAGACACCTTCGCCGCAAAGGTAAGCGCGGAAAGCTTTGATATGATATCGGGAAGCTACAGCGAGGAGCTTGCTATGCTTTCGGACGGAATATTTCTTTCCTACACCTCAAGCGACCCCGACGACCTGTTGATCACAGACGAGGATGTGTTTCACGTCAGCATCCTGTTTGCCAACGTCAACTCCGCAATATCACGAGTATTCACGACCGGATTTGATGAGGAAAACGGTAACCTTTGCTCGGCACTGCTGTTAGGAAACAAAGATGCCTTGTCCAACCTTACCAAAAGAGATTTTTCTCGCGCAGGCGTATCCCATATTCTTGCGCTCAGCGGTATGCATATGAGCGTGATTATGGGCGCTTTGCTGTTTCTGATGAAGCGGCTTCGGGTCAACATCAAGCTATCTGCCGTAATTCTGATCGGTTGCTCCTTGTTTTACCTGTTTCTTACAGGGTGCTCGGTTTCAGCGGCGCGCGCGGTGATCATGCTCGACTTCGTATACTTGTCGATCCTGCTTGAGCGGCGCTCCGATGCCTTGACATCACTTTCAGCCGCAGGCGTGATCCTCGTGCTGATATCACCCGGTACGGTTGTAGACGCGGGATTCTGGATGTCCTTTTCCTCAACGTTAGGCTTACTTGTATATATGCCCGCCTTCAACAGCTTTATGAATAATCTGACAGCACCCTTAAGCAATTTCAAATTTTTAGCAAAACCGATCGTAGCGTTTTTCTCGGCTCTTGTTGCAGGAGTTTTCGCAATCATTCCTCTGATTGCCGTTATGTGTGTCTTCGTCAAGGAGCTCTCGCTGTATTCGGTTATTTCCTCGGCAGTCCTCGCCATTCCCACGGAGCTGCTCCTGATCCTGTCCTTGCTGTATCTTCCTTGCGCGAAAATCCCCTACGTTTCGGTGTTTCTCGTCAATATTACCAACCGTGTAAGCGGTTTTATGCTGGACTTTTGCGGAGATATTTCGGCAAAGGAGAACATCGTTATTTCCTTGAATTATCCCTTTATGGGAATTGCGGTCATCGTCCTGCTCCTGACACTTGCTTATTCGTTGATCTTCAAAACGAAAAACCTGTTTCGCTCATTGGCACCGTTTACGTTGGCTCTGCTGCTACTGTTCACGGCGATCTCCGTCTATCGGGCAAGCGAAGACGACACGGTCAAGGTCACGTATATAAATGCATCCTCAAAGTCTGATATTACCGTCCTTTCCTGCGACGGAGAGGCGATTATATGTGACGTCGGTAACGGAAGTAAGTCGTCTTACAGATTGGCGATGTCCGAGGTGTATGATGCAAGAGCCACAGACATCCGCGCCATAATGCTGACAAGGTATTCCTATGCACACAATGCGGCTCTGAGATACGTGTTTGAATCCGAGAAGGTATACGAGCTTTGGGTTCCGTATCCCGAAACGCAAAAGGAATACCACCTGCTCGTACCGCTGAAGCAGATAGCAGAGGAATACGGTGTCGAGGTGTACGTTTATCAAAACGGTGCAGATTTTTCCGTATTTGAATTTACAAGCATTTACGTTTACCGCGATTCGATAGAGCGCTCTGCCGTTCCCATATCTATCATAAGCATCAGTAGCCGCTCGGAGCGATTTATGTATCTGTCATCCGCCTTCAATGAGCTGGAGATCCCGGACAGCATTTCAGCGATGATGACGAAAACAGAATATTTCGTATTTGGAAACAGAGGACCTCTGACAAAAGCCGAATACGGAATTCCTACAGATAACGATGCAGAGCTCATCGTTTTCTCCGACGAGATCAGAGCTGCCTATTTCAATACGGAGGGCGTAACCAATACAACGCTTATTATGGCTCCCGAAAAGTGCCATATCTACATAACCAAATAAAACCGAGAGGGTGCTTCGACAAGCGAAGCACCCTCATACTGTTCTGATTATCCAAACAGCACCTTCAGTGCTGTCTGTGCATATATGCGAGCAAGGAAATCATTGGGATGATTAACGTTGTTTCCCGTCATATCGTAATACCTTTTGTGCTGTAAAATTGCATTGTGTACCGACGTCACGGGGATCAGATCCATATGCGCTCTCTGTTTGCATATCTTGGCAAATTCAGCCTCAAACTTAGGTTGATTGCCCCAAAAGCCCTTCAATCTGAAATGGGGAAGCATGGGAGCTATAAGCGCTATATCGGAATCCGGACAAGCCTCAACGAATCTGTCGAGCAATTCGTTCATAAGTCTTGCTTCCTCCTCGGGTGCACGGCCACCATCGTTCATACCGAATCCGAGGAACATCAGATCAGGATTTACGTCGATTGCGTTTTCCTTAAGCGTTTCAAGCGCCCAAGGAGTTGCCTTACCGCCAACAGCGGTGTTAACGTATTTGATCTTATCATTATGGAAGTACTCTTTCATACAGCCAACGATCATTTCCATCCACGTCTCGGCGAAGGGCTCGCATCCCACTCTGCCGCTTGAGTTTGCGCCCGTGGTGATACTGTCGCCGAAAAAGAGAACAGTAACCTCGTCACCCCGAGCGGCTTTTTCAAAAAAGCGTTGGAAACGATCACTTTTTTGAGGAAGAAAGCCTTCCCATTTTTGGCTGTGCGTATACGTTACGTGTATCTGACGCTGAAAAATAGTGGAGCCTTCGCTAAAGAATATGTAAGGATGACCCTCCACCCGACTTCCGAAGCATTTTCCGGGAACAGCCTCGGCAGGATAATACTCCTCAAGCGAAAAAGAGGGAATACCCGTATTATCGGTCAAAACGATCCTGCCGTCTTGCACGACGTAGTCCTTACCTTCCACATATTCGGTCTTCAGGTCGAAGGATCTGACGGATATCACCTTGTCGGGATAATAAAGAAGAGGCGCTTCGGTCTCGCCGACAAACATCAAGGTCTCATTATAAACCGTGTTTCCTTCCCATATAGGAAGCGTATACGTTTTACGATCGTATTTACAGTATTCAAGCATAATCAACACCGCCTTTTTTGAAGTACCCTAATTATACACCTAAAATCCTCCGATGTCAACAAGGCAACGGCAACCTGCTGATTTTTTGATCATTTTCGCTTGAGAAATGATCCTTGACAAAAGCTCGGGTTAATGCTATACTTAATATGTTAATAAACCCTGTAAGGATGTTTTATCAATGAAAATAACCAAATACGTCACTTATACGTCAAAGCCGGGGATCGACCTCAGGTTCACCGTTGTATCCGATCTGCACGCGCGCCCGTATGACGGCATTCTCAAGGCATTGAGGAATGCTTCTCCGGACGCGATCCTGTTGCCGGGTGATATTCTTGAAATCATATCGCCCAAAATGGAAAAACGGAATCAAAACGGTTGGGAGTTTTTAAAAGCCGCAGCAAAAATCGCACCGTGCTATTACTGCTACGGAAATCACGAGCTGTATAACACCGCATCAAAGCGCACAACGTCAGCCGTTGATGATATCGACCGTCAACGCACCGTTCGGTCTTTGGGAATCCATCTTGTCAACGATTCGTTTGAACGGCTTGATTCTTATCAACACGCTCCCGTCTACGTCGGTGGCTTGGTCTGCGGACGGGATATGGTGGACAGCAAGCAATATGACAGATCACTGAATCGTGATTTTTTAAGCGCATACGAGGCTGAGAGCGGCTATAAGATCTTGCTGTGCCATTATCCGCATTATTATGAAGAGCATCTGAAGAATACCGAATTCGATCTCATTTTATCCGGACATGCCCACGGTGGCCAATGGCGCTTTTTCGGAAAAGGCGTTTACGCGCCGCATCAAGGACTTTTCCCGAAATATACGTCGGGGATCCACGACGGCAGACATATCATCAGCCGAGGGGCCGTGAACAATGCCAAGCCTATCCCGCGCCTGTTCAATCCCTGCGAAATACTTGAAATCACCGTAAAAAGCAAATAATGAACAAACAGGACCGCAAATGCAAATATGCGGTCCTGTTTGTCTATCGCAGATCCTCGAGAAGCCGTTCAAGCTCCTCCTCCGAATCGACACGTATCCCGATCTCAAGGCTTTGTCTGTCATCGGCCGGAAGGGAAGACACGGGAATGTTTTCCTCTCGCAACAGCTTGCCCTGTGCATCAAAAATTCCCACAGCCTCCTTGTATTCCCGCACGGTATAGAAGACCTTATCGTCTGAAGCTCCGTCGCTCTCAACCTCAGCTTCACGATCGCCTTGTGACAGACATTCTTTCGTTACGTCAAGTGCAAGATCAAGCTGAGCGCGGTGCGTCTTGATCTGCTCCGTCAGATTATTCACGGTAATTCTCATGTCGGATAAACGCTCCTTCAGCGCGGTGCATTCTTTCTTCATTTCCTCATACGATTCCTTGGCACGCATACTTGTGCAAACGCTGAGCGCCGTGATTGCCAACAGCGCCAGTGTGGTGACCGTGCGCGTGATTCTTGTTATCTTCATACAAATTCTCCTTGTCTTTTCACAATATTTAAATATTACATTTTTAGCATTGCCGCTAATTTGTGATATATTCAGTTATTTCGGAAAAAATATAACCGAACGATTTTGTTTTTTCAGAGGAAAAAGGAATGAAAAAGTTTATAAAAATCCTACTGATCATCATGACCGTAATACTGCTCGCTTCAACGCTGACCCTGATCTGCGGAGCAACGTATTTGCTTCGCTACCGATCCGCACGCGTTGAGGATGAATTGCTGGAGATCAGCCACAGCTCGGGAAAAACCGAATTTTACCGATTCGACTATCACGACAGACAAAGCAGGCTTGGCAATGCGATCCTCATCGAAAACGCTTCGCTTGACAGCGGAATCAAATATAAATACACGTCGTATGACGAGATTCCTCAAAATCTGATCAATGCCTTTGTCGCAATCGAGGACAAGCGATTTTATCAGCATAGCGGAGTCGATCTTCTGCGTACGGGAATGGCCGCGATGAATTACGTTTTCGGCAGTGGCGAGTTTGGAGGCTCCACTATCACGCAACAGCTGGTAAAAAACCTCACGGGACGCGATGAATTCAGCGTTGACCGCAAGCTTACCGAGGCTTTTTGCGCGCTTGATATTGAAGAAAGATGTGATAAAACGGAAATCCTTGAAATGTATATGAACGTCATCAATCTTTCCGAAGGATGCCGTGGGATCGGTGCCGCGGCAGAGCTGTATTATTCCAAAGCGCCCAAGGATCTGACGCTTTCGCAATGCGCTACAATTGCGGCAATCACCAACAATCCCGCGCGTTACGATCCCATCAAGCACCCCGAAAACAACCTTAAGAGAAGAAATCTGATTCTCAAATGTATGCTTGAGCAGGACTTTATCTCTCAAAATGAATATGACCTCGCCGTATCCGAGCCGATCACGCTTGACGTCTCTTCGGCGTACGGAAGCGGTTGTATCAATTCGTGGTACGTTGATATGGTAACCGAAGACGTCATCAACGATCTTTCGGCAAAATACAGCGTTTCCAAAAGCTCCGCCGCATTGATGCTGTATCGCGGCGGATATCGCATCTATACCGCAATGGATAAGGATATCCAAGCGATCCTTGACGAGTATTATAAAGACGTTTACAACTTCCCGATTGACAGCCAAGGAAATATGCCGCAATCCTCTATGATCGTAATAGACCCCTACAGCGGAGATATTCTCGGCGTGGCGGGAGCTGTCGGAGAGAAGACAGGGAATCGCCTACAAAATTACGCCACGGATACAAAGCGTCCTCCGGGATCTACGATAAAGCCCTTAACGGTATATGCTCCCGCACTCCAAGGAAAGCTGATCAATTGGGCTACTATCGTAGAGGATTCCCCCGTCATCACAGACAAAAATACGGCTTGGCCCTCCAACGTAACCGATACTTACGTTGGAAACGTTGATATCAAATATGCCATAGAGCATTCTCTGAATACGGTCGCCGTCAAGGTTCTTCAAACAGTTGGTGAGCAGGAGGCCTTTACTTTCCTGCACGATAAGCTCCTTATAAAGAGTCTCGACAGCCGTGCGGATATGGGAGCTGCTTCTCTTGCGCTGGGACAGCCGTCCCACGGTGTTACTCTGCGTGAAATCACCGCAGCCTACTCAATTTTCGAAGAGGGGATCATGAGCAAGCCCCGTTCCTATTTCAAGGTTACCGACAGCAGCGGCAGGGTTATATTGGATAACACTCCCCACGAAGAGGCTGTGCTGTCGCGTGAAACCGCAGCGATTATGACCAAGCTTCTTGAGACGGTAGTTGATACGGGTACAGCTTCCGGTAAAATCGCGCTTGACGACAGAATTGACGTGGCAGGGAAAAGCGGCACCTCGCAGAGCAACCACGACAGATGCTTCATAGGATACACCCCCGAGCTTCTCGCAGGAGTCTGGTTCGGCTATGAATATCCCAAGGATCTATCAGAATTTGGCGGAAACGTTTCGGTTTATTTATGGGATGAGGTTATGACCGCGATCTACGATCGAACGGAATACGGAAAAATCAAAAGGTTCAAAACACCCGAAACCGTTCAAAGGCTGACCTATGACGCGAAAACCGGCGAGCTACCCCCAAATAACGCCTCCTCCGAGCTTGCCGAAGGATGGTTCGAATCTCATATTTCGCAATAATCCTTCATATACTGTGTTGACCTCGGTCAACACAGTTTTTTGGGGAGTGCTTTGAATGAAATCGGGAAAAACGTTTAACCATATCTCTCTTATATTTGCCATTCTGTCCGCATCGGTCTGCCTTTGCATACGTTTACTGACAAACAGCCCATATGAAATGATCCACCGACTTAACTGTACCGATCTTTTTCCCCCGATCTGGCTGTTCAACGCTTTATCTGTCATCTGGAGCATATTAACGGGATTGGCTGTCGGTGCCGTAGTGGGATGCAGACCTCGGGGTAACGGAGAAATACAGGCTTATCGCGGCGGACTGTTTTTCCTCGCCTCTTTTTTTCTCTCTGCCTGCTGGTATCCCGTATTTTTCGGATCGGGCAGAGTATTCGTGGCTCTTATCCTTTCCTTTGTCGCGGTAATATGCTCAGCACTCTGTGTCTGTTCTTGGGTGCGCGTGTCACCACAGGCTTCATTGATCATTGCAGCCCATACACTTTGGCTTGCGTATACCGTATTCCTCCTTTTTCGCATTCTTCTGCAAAACTAAACAGAACTTTATATAAAAAAGCCAAAAAACAAAATATTTACAAAAATAACTATTGACAAAAAATAGATTGTGTAGTATAATTTATGATAGTGATTAATACATATTCGGAGGAATATTCAAAATGAAATCAGTAAAACTCATCTCGGTTATTTTGATTTTGGCAACGCTTTGCTGTACCTTCATCGCATGCGACCAAGGCAGCACAGATGACATCGAGCTTCCCGCAAGACCCTTTTACGATATAACCGTATCCTTCCAGATCAAGGATTCCAACGGTAGAACGATCATCGATGCAGTTGATTATAACTATAAGGGACACGAAGACCCCACGATCCTTAACATCATCAGCGACTACCTTGTTATCGTTGCCGACTACAAGTGCACGATCGACAAAAACAATACGCTTGTGCAGGTTGGTGGTTTGAAAGCAAGTGTATCCAAGGGTGAATATTGGGCATTTATGAAGGGAACAGACGTGGACGTTCAGACTATTCTTGCCGATAAGAGCCTTCAGACAAAGAACTTCATCGATGCGAAGATGAGCGATTATCTCGTCGAAGACGGCGCATCCTTCACAATCGTTCTCGTTACTGCTTAAATTTCAACAATTCAAACCGACTTTTCCGATGCATGTCGGAAGAGTCGGTTTATTATTATACCTAAAATAATTTCAGCGCACAAAGAAAAGGAAGCAAAAGTATGTTAATCTCAATTACAGGAAAGCTTGGAAGCGGAAAATCAACCATCTGCGGCATTTTGAAGGAAAGATACGGCTTCGATATCTTCAGCACAGGAACTATCAACCGTGAATTTGCCCGTAGCCTTGGAATCACAACACTCGAATTGAACGAAAGGCTGAAGGAGGATCCCGGACTTGACAAAGAGATCGACGGAACCGTCACAAGGCTATCTATCGAAAAGAAGGATGAAAAGCTGATCTTTGACTCCAGAATGGCTTGGCATTTTGCAAAGGACACGTTCAAAATATTTTTGACGATCGATCCTATGGAGGCTGCGACCCGTGTTATGAAGAATCAAAGAGGCGCAGAAGAGCATTACGATTCCATCGAAGACGCATGCGCAGGTCTTATCAAACGCGGAAACGTAGAGAGAGAACGCTTTATTCAGATCTACGGTGTGGATTATTTTGATCACAATAATTTCGATCTGATCGTCGATACCACCACCCGTACCCCCGAGGAGATCGTAAATATTATTATGGAGAATTACGAAAGCTATTGCTCCGATCGCGCATCCTATGCTTCACCCAAAGAAATCTGATTTTGGAGGCTGTATGAAATCAACTGTTTATTTTTCCAAAGAAATCTCCGCTGAAAAGGTGCTCGAAATGTACCGCCTTACAGGAAAAAACTTGGAAGGAAAGGTAGCCGTCAAGGTCCATTCGGGCGAAACGGGTAATCAGAACTTCATCCGCCCCGATATGTGGAAGCCCGTGATCGAACACGTGAACGGCATGGTTGTCGAATGCAATACCGCATATAAGGGAACACGTCATGAAACAAAACTTCACATTGAAACGCTCCGCAATCACGGTTGGAGTAAGTATTTTCCCGTCGACCTGCTTGACGGAGAGGGACCCGACCTTGTGCTTGACATCCCCGAAGGTAAGAAAATAAAGAAAAACTTCGTCGGAAAAAATATCGTTAATTACGATTCGATGCTTGTACTGTCCCATTTCAAAGGACACCCTATGGGCGGATTTGGCGGAGCGCTCAAGCAGCTTTCCATCGGAGTTGCTTCGGCATACGGCAAAAAATATATCCACGGCGTTGGAAATACCGACGATTTCTGGAACGGTGACCACGACTCCTTTCTCGAGTCTATGGCCGATGCGGCTTCCTCTGTAGTGAAGCTTTTTGACGGAAATATCGTCTATGTAAATATTATGATGAATATGTCGGTTGACTGTGATTGCTGCGCCGTTGCGGAGGATCCCTGTATGAAGGATATCGGAATCCTCGCATCTCTTGACCCCGTCGCCATCGATCAAGCCTGCCTTGATCTTGTTTACGCGTCGACAGACAGAGGCAGAGATCACCTCATCGAGCGCATTGAAAGCCGAAACGGCAAGCATACCGTCGACTCCGCGGCTGAGCTTGGTATCGGCAGTAAGGAATACGAATTGATTGATATCTGATATATAAAAAGCATACCCGATAGACCTATCTACCGGGTATGCTTTTTTGTTATTTTCCGATTTTTTTCAAAATGTTTTCATACGTCAATCCGTATCTCTGTGCAATGTCACGGGCATAACTCTTTCCGTCGGGCTTTGCACGGAATATCTTGAAGGAACGCTTACCCTCCTCAATACCTGCCACAAGTGTATCGATCTTCACGCCTCCGTTGGCTGTGGACTCTGCATTAATACGATCGATCTCAGCTGCAAGCTCGTGAAGGTGTGTTGCAAAAAGGCAACGGCAGCCTACCATAGAAATGCCGGACAGAACCTCGCTCGCAATATAAGATCCCTCATAAGAGCCCGTAGAAGAGAAGGACTCGTCAAGAAGCACAAGACTGTGCTTGGTCACACTGTCAAAAATCTCACCGAGACGTGCGCACTCCTCACCAAGTCGACCCTTGTCAATGGTATCGTCAGCACCTGTAGGGAAGTGGGTAAAAATGGCATCCGCAGGGCTGATACGCGCATTTTTGGCAGGCACGTACATACCCAACTGCATCATCGCAATACCAAGTCCCATAGCGCAGGTAATAACCGATTTACCGCCGCGGTTCGGTCCTGTCAGAACGTAGATCGTTGCGTCCTTATCATTGAATCTGACGTCGTTGGGCACGATCTCCTCGCCGTCAGGCAGCTTCAAGGCTACAGCAGGGTTATAAAGATCGTCGGAATCAAATACGCGCTCATCCATCGGCGCGATCTCGGGCTCGGTCAACCAACAGCCCTTTGCAACCAAGCGTTTCAGCATCTCCGTGCCTTTTACGACGAATTCGATCTCGGGCATAAGTCCGATCAGAAAATCAGTATTTTCAAGCACGTAGGTCTGCACGATCTTCTTCCAAGACTTCAGCGACGAATGATATACGTCGTTGATCGCCGAATTGAAAGCAATGGAAAGTGCTGTTTTCTGGTTATCCGATTGCTTTTTGCCAAAGGGAACAAGGTTGGCAATGCAGGTAAATTCGTCATCCTTAAAGTTGAGACGAAGAATCTTATCCAGCGCATCACCCGACTTGAAGGGCTCGGAGTTGATCGACAGCACTCCGGCATATTGAGGACGAAGCTGTGCGTCAAGATTGACACCAATGGAAACGCTCTTGATCTCACGTACGCGCTTGGTCAGCTCGTTCAGCTTCTGATTCAACTCTTTGTAATATTCAGACTCCGCAAGCTCGCGAACTCTTTCCTCAAGCACCTTGAACGCACGGCTCTTGATCTCCGCTTTCGCCCGCGATAAGCCCTCGTAAAGGATCTCAATGCAGGAAATGTAAAGCTCGATCTCGGTAATGCTGGACAGATAGTCGTCAGTATTGCCGTTGTCAGCCTCAAGACGGCGAAGCTCGGTGATGTCGGTCAAAACGGGCATCAGCTCGTTCAAGGTCTCGGAGAGCGCAGGGCAATCCATCATATCCGCAAAGACCTCGTTACGGTACTTCATAACCTCCTTGGACGTGGTAAAATAATCCGACAGCTCGGAGCTTTTCAGATCAAGGATCTCAAGCATTCCAAGCTCCTGGAGCGTATACATATCGATATCGGGTCTATCCTTGCCCGCATAATAGTCCTGCTTGGTCATCGCATCGGGATACAGCAAGCTGAAATTTGTTAAATCCATTTTATTCTATCCTTCCGAATTATATTCTTACAACCGTTTTTTCGCCGTTGCGGACAACGAGCACGTCGCGCAGTCCCACGGAGCGGAGAAGGTCAAAGCCCTTATCAACACACTCTCCGATATGCTCGGGAGAATGGGAATCGGTTCCCACCGTAACAAGCTTACCGCCGCATTCCTTGTAAAGCGACAAAAACTCACGGTCAGGCAACGCAAATCCGAGCCCCTTCCACAGGGTAGAAACGTTGACCTCCAAAGCGATGTCCTTTGCGATCATCTTCTGAAAAAGTGTCTCTGCCGCATCGGCATGCTTCATAAAATCGTAATGATTGCCCGATAGCGCACAATAGCGGTAAATGTAGGTTAAATGAGCGATCGTATCAACCTGATCAAAGGCATCCACCACCTCGCAAAGCTCACCGCAGTAACGCTCAAACATATGACCGATGTAGGCGTGCTGCATGCTTTTGAAAATTGCGTCGAAATCCCAGTAATAGAAGTCAACGGCACCGCGCACGTTGTGAATCGATCCGATGATAAAATCGTAATCGTGCTTGCTGAGAAGAAGCCTTGCCTCCTCGGGATTCTGATTATACTGACCGATCTCGATTCCGTAAGCGAGATTCAGCTTGCCCGCATACTTTGCCTTGGCAGCCAAGATCTCTTTATAGTGATTGTCCGCATCGAATTCGGGGTATGCTGCCTCAGCCCTCCAATTGCATTCAAAATGGTCGGTGATGGCAAGATCTGTCAGACCGTTGGCAATCGCCGCCTCACAAAGTGCCTCGGGAGAGGAATTTTGGGCACCGTCAAAGGAAAAATATGTATGTGTGTGATAATCGCATTTAAACATAAAAATCTCCAAAACATTATAATACATTATATATTGTACCACATTTTTGACGATTTGTATATAGGTTTTAGAAATTTTTCGCAACAAATTCTTAGTCAATACAATTGCACATTCATAATTTATAAAATTCCCTTGAAAAACAGAAGATTGTATGTTATAATTATATTAACGTAATAACTTAAAATCACGTAACGCGTAGGGCTGAACATAAAGATCAGCGTGAAGGTGGCTTCACGCAAGAATTATGCCTGCACGGCAAAATTCATCGATTACTATTTGGAGATTATTATGAAACAATTTATGGACAAGGATTTTCTGCTTGAAACACCAACCGCGGTGAAGCTTTATCACGGTCATGCCGCAAAGCTCCCGATCATCGACTACCACTGCCATTTAGTGCCTGCGGAGATCGCAGAAAACAAGAAATTTTCTAACATTACAGAGCTCTGGCTCTATGCCGATCACTATAAGTGGCGCGCAATGCGCTCCTGCGGTGTTGACGAGAAATACATCACGGGCGACGGCTCGGATTTTGAAAAATTCCGCGAATACTGCCGCATTATGCCTCTGCTGATTGGAAATCCCGTTTACCATTGGAGTCACCTTGAGCTTCGCAGATATTTTGATTGCGATCTGACTATAAACGCGGCAAATTGCGAAAAAATATGGCAGATAACCTCGGAAAAACTTGCCAAGGATCAGTTCGGCGCAAGGGATTATATCAAAAACTCTAACGTCAAGCTGCTTTGTACCACCGATGACCCCGCCGATGATCTCCACTATCATAAGGAGATCAAGGACTCGGGCTTTGAGGTTCAGGTTCTTCCCGCGTTCCGTCCCGACAAGGGCTTAAACATCGAAAGAAAGGGAATTGCGGCTGATATTGCAACGCTCGGCAAGAGCACGGGCGTCGAGATCACCGATTACGATAGTCTCTGTTGCGCGTATCTTGTCTCTCTCGACCGATTTGAGACGCTGGGGTGCAAGACCGCCGACCACGGAATGGATAATTACATTCCCTTCGTCAAGCCCGATAAGTATCATGCCAACGAGATATTCAAAAAGGCGCTTGCAAGTGACGGTGCCGACGTAAATGATAGCGACCTCGCCCTCTGGAAGACCCAGATGATGCGCTTCTTCGGCATTGAGTACGTCAAGAGAAATTGGGTGCTTCAGCTCCACTACGGTGTGCTTCGCAACCCCAACAAGACTATGTTCGCCCGTCTCGGCCCCGACTCGGGATACGATACCATTCACGCACAGAACTGCATCGCCGATATGGCATCGCTACTCAACTATCTGCAGGAGAACGAGGCTCTGCCCAAAACCATCATCTATCCCATCAACCCCTCGGACAATGCCGCTGTCGGCACTCTTTGCGGAAGCTTCTGCAGAGGCGATGGAAGCAATACTCCCACGGTAGTACAGGGAAGTGGCTGGTGGTTCAACGACAATATCGACGGAATGGAAGCACAGATGAAGAGCTTTGCAAATCTCGCAAGCCTCGGAAACTTTCTCGGAATGCTGACCGACTCCAGAAGCTTTATGTCTTACCCCCGTCACGAATATTTCCGCAGAATCCTTTGTAATATCATCGGCAATTGGCTCGAAAAGGGACTTTACCCCGATTATGATGCCGCCGCAGAGATCGTTGAGCGCATTTCTTATTACAACACGGTCAACTATTTTGGATTTGACATAAAATAAAAACAATATATACAAATATGGAGGAACAGAAACATGTATGTAATCAAAGAAGAAAAGAAGAAAGTTAACGCATTGAAGATCGTATTCCTCGTTGTTGGAATCGTAGCCGCTGTTGCCGCCGTGCTCGCAGCAATTATGGTTTGGAAAAAGAAAAAATGCGGTGAAAAGCAGATTGAAGAGGAGATCGAGGCAGCCATCAACGCGGCATTTGCCGAGGATGATGAGGCAGAAACCGCTGAAGTGCAGATCGTTGAAGCAGAAGAAGTATAATCATTATGAAAATTGCATTTCTTGACGCCGCTACCATTGGCGCGGACGTGGACCTGTCGCTGTATGAAAAATACGGCGAGTTAAAGGTTTTCGCAACCACCTCGCAGGATGAATTCGTTGATCACGTTGCCGACAGCGACGTGATCATCATCAACAAGCTGAAAGTGGGCAGACAAAATCTGCCCGCCTGCAAAAACGTCAAGCTCGTCTGCGTCACCGCTACGGGCTATGATAATATCGACACCGAGTATTGCAAGGAGCAGGGCATTGCGGTCTGCAACGTGGTGGGTTATTCCACCCAAAACGTAGCGCAGTTGACCGTAGCAATGGTTTTGTCTCTGATGTGTCACTTGACCGAGTATAACCGCTCTGTTGCCGACGGTACCTATACACGCGGCGGCGTTGCCAACATCCTCACCCCCGTTTATCACGAGATCTGCGGCAAAACTTGGGGTATCGTGGGATACGGTAACATCGGTAAGCAGGTGGGTGTCGTGGCAAAGGCTCTCGGCTGCCGTGTTCTCGTTTATAAGCGCACTCCCATTGAAGGAGAAGAGTGCGTTGATATCGACACGCTTTGCCGTGAATCGGATATCATCACCGTCCATACTCCGCTCAACGACGGCACGCGCGGTCTTATCAGCCGCGAACGGATCGCTATGATGAAGAACGATGCGATCCTCGTCAATGTTGCCCGCGGAGCTGTCTGTGATGAAGCCGCCATTGCCGATGCGATCCTTGACGGCACGCTCGGAGGCGTTGGAATCGACGTCTATTCCAAGGAACCCTTCGGAGAAGACCATCCCTGCGCACGCATTTCAGGCCGCGACAACGTAATACTCACCCCTCATATGGCTTGGGGCTCGTATGAAGCAAGACAGCGCTGCTGTGAGGAGATCGCCCTGAATATCGAATCCTACATCCAAGGAGAGAGAAGAAATAGGATCGTTTAATGTGATACTATACTTCACCTGAACAAAAACAAGTTCAGGGGTTGTTCTTTGCAAAGCAACTTTCTGCCTGCTAAAAAAGGGAAGGCTTTTTATTTTTTTCGCAAATTTGTTATATACAAATTCCGATTTATATGATACAATATTGGTAAAAGGGGGGATTTTTATGCTTATTACAGATAAAAACGAGCTTCAGAAATACAGTATTGAAAAAAGACTTTGGCAGGGCATTCCGTCCATTGAGGTAACAAAGGGCGGCAGAATATTCTTGACCTACTATTCGGGCGGCACAAAGGAAGAGATCGGAAACTACTCCATTCTCTCAAAATCAGACGACGGAGAGCATTTTGAGGATATTGCCATCACATTTAAGGAAGGATTCCGATCCTATGACCCTTGCCTTTGGATCGATCCCTTGGGCAGACTTTGGTTCACGTGGGCAATCGCACCCGATCACGCCGTCTGGGCTTCGATCTGCGACGATCCCGACGCAGAAGAGCTTGTTTGGAGCGAGCCTCGCATAATCGGTCGCGAGGTTATGATGAACAAGCCTACCGTACTCACCACAGGCGAATGGCTTTTCCCGATCGCGATTTGGGATTGGATGGAGATCGCAGGCGGATATAACGGCGTAGTTGACGCGGCAGGCAAGCAATCGACCCAAAACGAAAGATTGGCATTTGCTTACAAGAGCGTTGACAACGGAGAGACCTTTGAGCGTCTCGGTGGCTGCAACGTGCCACAGCGAAGCTTTGACGAGCATATGATCTTAGAGCTGGGCGACGGCAGACTTGTAATGTTCGTCCGCACAAAATACGGTATCGGCATGTCCTTTTCCTACGACAGAGGAAAGACCTGGACGAAGGGCGGAAACAGCGGTCTCGGAGGCCCCTGCTCACGTTTCTTTATTCGACGTCTGAAATCCGGCAGGGTTTTGCTGATCAATCACTTCAATTACGTTGGAAGAAGCCATCTGACAGCAATGCTTTCCGAGGACGACTGCAAGACGTGGCCTTATAAGCTTCTGCTTGATGAACGCACAAACGTTTCCTATCCCGATGCAAAGGAAGCAGACGACGGCTACATATACGTCACGTACGACCGCGAAAGAGGAGGATTCCTCGATTCTCTGGAAAAGGTCTACGCCTCCGCTCGCGAGGTGCTTATTGCAAAGATAACCGAAGAGGATATTATCGCGGGCAGTCTGAAGTCTCCCGAAAGCAGATTGAAGCAAGTGGTGCAAAAGCTTGGTAAATACGCCTATGAGGACACAAACCCTTATCACGAGATAGACAAGTTCTCCGATGCAGAGCTCAACGATTACTTGCTTGAAAAGGATTTTGACAGCATTCTCGCAATCCTGTTCGATAAGTACAATATCAATTGCGTGAATATGCACAAGATCGATAACGAAAGACTTGACACGCTCATTAGCGATGTGAAGGAGGGCAAAACCGAAAAAAGCAAGGCTCTTCTTGAAATCATAAGACTCATCCGCTCCGCAAGGGGTGAATCGGACACTGTCGCCCCGGTCGTAGGACGGGCTAAGGCTCTGATCGAAAGCAACCTTTCCGACGACGTTACAATGGCACAGATCGCGGATATGCTGAACATCAGCATTCATTATTTCTGTCACGTTTTCAAATCCACAACGGGAATTACACCCATCGAGTATAAAAACTCGGTCAAGATCGCCAAGGCAAAGAATCTGCTTGTCAACAGCGACCGCAAGATCGCGGACATCGCCCTTGAGTGCGGATTCGCAAGCGCAAGCTATTTTTCAAAGGTGTTTGCCAAAAACGAAGGAATTACCCCTGCGGAATACAGAGAATTGTTGAAAAGATAAGATTCATATGATTAGGTTCTAAACAAACTTAACGAGGGATAATTTATGTTACTTGATTTTTCACAAAACGGTTTATATATGGTTTTTGAGGTCGACGAAGCAGGCTTTGTCTCGCTGAGACATTTTTCCTCCAACGAAAAGGAATCCCTACGTCAGACACCTAAAAATCTGCGCTATTGCCGCATAGTCAATATACACTGTACGGGCGAAAATCCCGACGATCACCACGGTGCAAAGCATTCGGGCGCGTCGAGAGACAATTCGCTGAAATACGTCACGCATCGCTACTATGAAAACAAAAACGGTAATAAGCTGGAATTTGATCTTGCAGACTCCACCATGGCGGTGACGGTTCATTATCAGTTTTATAAAAACACCGCCGCCGTACGCTCCTGGAGTGTCGTGAAGAATATCGGTAACGAGGATATCGATCTTGAATACGTATCAAGCTTTGCGTACACCGGATTGGAGGATGGCATTGCCAATCCCCACGAATCGGTCAATGTCTATATTCCGCACAACTCCTGGTGCAGGGAGTGCGATTGGAAGAAGAGAACACTTTCGGATTGCGGCATCGATTTTTCAACGCGTCACGCCTTTAACCGAGTGAACATCTATAATACCGGCTTTTGGTCGACCAAGGAATATCTCCCGATGGGTGCTGTTGAGAATACCGAAAGAGAATGTCTCTATCTTTGGCAGATAGAAAGCTGCGGCTCCTGGCAATGGGAAATCGCCGACGCAAGTAACCTGATCTATTTCAAGCTGAGCGGTCCTTGCGCGCAAGAAAATTCTTGGTTTAAAACCCTTAGCCCCGGTGAAAGCTTTGAGAGTATAAAGGCATGCGTTACCCTTGGTAAAGATATGAACTCTGCCATAGCGGAAATGACGAAATATCGCAGGGCGATATTCAACAACATTCCCGAAAACGCATCGATGCCCGTCATTTTTAACAACGGATTCACGGCTCCCAGATTGCAGCCCACCGAAGAAAATCTGCTTCCGCTTATCGATGCGGTCGCGGATCTTGGAATGGAATACTTTATGATGGACGCAGGCTGGTACGCCGACGGAACCTGGTGGCCCACCGTCGGTGAATGGCAGCCTGTCCCTTGGAGATTCCCCAACGGTATCAAAAAAGTCTTTGACTATATACGCGAAAAGGGAATGGTCGGAGGAATATGGATCGAATTTGAATGCGTAGGTATCAACTGTCCGCTTGCCAAGACTATGCCAGACGAATGCTTTATCACACGCCGCGGTAAACGCGTCATAGACAACGGCAGATATATTCTTGATTTCAGAAACGAACAAGCGAGAGTCCATTGTACCGAGGTGGTGCGACGAGTTGTTGAGGATTACGGAGTCGGTTACATCAAGAACGATTACAACGTGGAATGCGGCGTTGGCACCGATTTTTGCGCGGATAGCTTCGGTGACGGTCTTTTAGAGCATAACAGAGCTTTTTTGGCTTGGTATGAGGAGATGCGAGCGCGTTTTCCACACGTCATCTTTGAAAATTGCGCCAGCGGCGGTATGAGAATGGACTACGCGATGCTTGAAAATCAACATATTCAATCGCTTACCGACCAAGAGCGTTACGATATTATTTCTCGCGTTGCGGCGGCGGCAGAAACGGCGGTATTGCCCGAGCAAGCGGCGATCTGGTCGATTCCCGATAACTCTATCGGAACAAACGGCGTTGCTATGAGCATGGTCAACACTATGATGCAGAGAATGCACCTTTCGGGAGACGTGTTCCCATGGTCGGAGAAGACCAAAGAACTGGTCAAGGAGGGAATCGCGGTCTATAAGGCAACGAGAGCCGATATATCCACGGCGATCCCGTTCTATCCCTTGGGTGAGATCCCCGCATTTACCGACGGTTGGCTCTGTACGGGATATAAATGCAAGGATTGCGTAAGGTACATCATCTGGCGACTTGAGGATGACTGCGACACACTGACATTGCCAACGGATTTTGAATTTGAAGCTATTAAGATACTTTATCCGTCAAACAACAAATGCATAATAGACAAATTGAACGGAACTATCAGCATAACGCTTCCCGAAAAAATGACGGCAGTATTCATTGAACTGAACTAAAAAACGTGATCGCCCGCACCGAGCTCGGTGTGGGCGATATTTGGTGATTATTTCTTTTTGATCTCCTCAAAGGGATCGATATCGTTGATATTGGAGGGGATAAGTCTGAACTTAAGGATCATATTCTCCTGAGTCAGCTTCCATCTGTTATCAAGCTCGGGGCCGCAGGAATTCGATCCGATGCCCGCGTGACGGTAGTCGATGTTGACTACTGTCTCCTTCAGAGGCTTAAGCTCAAAGTCGTGGCCTGTGAAGGTGAGCATATGAGGAGTGTAGTGCGAGCAGTTAAAGCTGAAGTCCTCATCGGTACGCGCGACAGTCAATCCGTGACCCGAAAGCGACGATACCTGCATCCACTTGGTATCTGTATGAGCCATATTCTCCTGAGGTCTTACGTAATGCTCGAAGTGATCGGAGACATTAGTCTCGAAAAGTCCCTCGTAGGATGCCCATCTCTTGTCGATGTAGCTCTCCACGGGTCCTCTGCCGAAGTAACGAAGTCTTTCGCTACCCTCGGGCATATTGAACTGAACGCCGAAGCGGGGAAGAGGCTGTAAGCCGTTTCTTCTGTGCGCGTCAACGGTTACGGCAACGCCGCCCTCCGCGTAGAAGGTGTAATCAACGCTCATCTTGATATGAGGAATTACTACTGCGGAGACCATAACCATTTCCGCGTGAACCGTAACGCTCTTATCGGTGTTCTCGGTGATCTCGCAGGAATAAGCCTTGCTGTAGGACTGATGGAACTTGTTGTTGATCCAATGATTCTTGATATTTCGGTCGTTATCGGTGGGAGCGCGCCAGATGTTGAAGCTTACGGGAGTGGTAATAAGCTCCTTGCCGTTGTCACACATAGAAGTAATGAGTGCCTCTGCCTTGTTGACCTTATAAACGGTGCTTGCTGTCGAAACGGTGATCTCGCGCTCGTCGCTCTCACACTTGATGGTGGAATAGGGAGTGAGCACATCGGTAACCGCGATCTCAGCCTTGTCCTCGCAAAGGACGAACTGCTCAAAGCCGATCTCATAGCCGCGAGAAGCCCAAGGAGTGTCGCAATTCTGAATTGCCGTGACCATAAGGTAAGCGTTTCCGTCAAGGAGAGCGGTCATATCAATATCAAGCTTGTACTCCGCAGTTTCCTGAGGAGCAATATCAGCCGCTCCAAAGCTGCCCTCTGCAACCGTTTTACCGTTCTTTTCAATCTTCCAATTGAGATCGTAATCGGCAAGTGAAATGTAGTAGCGGCGGCTCTTTACACTTACGGTGCAGGTCTCTTTGTTGAACTCGACCAGCATCGGCTTGATGATGTTCTTGTACTCCATAAGACCCGTGTGAGGACGGCGATCGGGATAAACCAGACCGTCAACGCAGAAGTTGCCGTCACTGGGATCGTCGTGATAGTCTCCACCGTAGAGATAGTGGGGATCCGCATAGGGGTTATCACCTGCGGCAGATGCGTGATCGGTGTACTCCCATACGCAACCGCCAAAGAACTTGTCGTATTTGAAGATAACGTCCCAATAATCCTTAAGACATCCGGGGCTGTTACCCATAGCGTGAGAATATTCGCACATATAGAAGGGCTTAGGGAATACGTTGCGCTTCATATAAAGCTCTTCGGTCTCCTGATACATAGGATACATACGGCTCTCAACACCGATCCAATGGCAATCAAGCTCACGCGCTGCAGTTTCGTCGTCCACCTTACCGTTGAGCTCCTTCATAAACTTCTGATAACGACGGCGGGTAGCGTCCTCGCAATGAACAAGGCAACCGGGCATTCTGCTCTGGAAAAACTCACCCATAGCCTGATAGTTACGTCCAACACCCGACTCGTTACCAACAGACCACATTACCACACAAGCGTGGTTCTTGTCTCTCTCAAACATACGCTCCGCGCGATCAAGATAAGCCGCAGTCCAATCGGGGCTGTCGGTGAGTTCGTCCCACTTATCAACTCCCCAGACGCTCATTCCGTGGGTCTCGATGTCGGACTCGTCAACTACGTAAAATCCAAGCTTATCACAAAGACCGAGGAATCTCGGATCGTTGGGATAGTGGCTGGTACGGATGCAGTTGACGTTATGTCTCTTCATTATGTAAAGATCCTCAAGCATATGATCAAGAGGAGTCGCGCTTCCGAGAATGGGATGGCTGTCGTGACGGTTTACACCCTTGAGCTTGACCGCCTTACCGTTGATATAAGCAACAGAGCCCTTGACCTCAAGGCGCTTGAGTCCGACAAAGAGACAGATGTGCTCGGTACCGCTTGCAAGGTAAAGGGAATAGAGTGCGGGATCCTCATCGCTCCAAAGAGCGGGAGCAGAAACGGTAACAGCGATCTCGCCATTGCCGTCGATCTCGGCAGAACCGCTCTCGACACACTCTCCGTCGGGAGAAACCAGCTTATATGCAACGTTTGTCTTGCCGTTCACGCTGATCTCTGCGTTGACCGTACCGTTTGCGAAATCGTCATCAAGAGAGATCTTCGTATAAACGTCGGTAATATGCACCTTATCGCGGAGAAGCAGGAAAACCTCGCGGAAAATACCCGAATAACGGAATTTATCCTGATCCTCAAGATAAGAGCCGTCACACCATTTGAGAACAAGCACCTTCACGGTGTTGATGCCCTCGTGAAGCAGGGCGGTAACGTCTATTTCGCTGGTCATATGGCTGACCTGGCTGTAACCCGCGAATCTATCATTAATATAAAGATAGAAGCAGGAATCAACTCCCTCGAAGTTGATATAGATCTGCTTTTCAAGCATAGCCTTGTGGATAAATACCTCTCTGCGGTAAAGTCCGCAGGGATTGTTTGTAGGAACATAAGGGGGATCAACAGGGAAAGGGTAACACACGTTCACGTAATTTGGGGTATCGTAGCCCTTGCCAAGATCGCTCTGCCAGCTGCGGGGAACCATAATTTTACCGAATTCCTCACAGGCAAGCAATTCTTCCTCGGTAACGGCGGCAACAGAGGGATAAAACTTAAAATCCCAATCTCCGCAAAGAGAAATAAAGTTATGGCTTTTGCTTCTGTTATCCTCAGCGGAAACAAGCTCATTGTGATACGGAATAAAATAGGCTCTGGGCTTCTCGCAATTGACGTGCAGATGCTCAAGGCCCTTGTGGTAGTTCATTTTCAAAGACACGGTATTTACCATCCTTTCATTCATAATGTCTTCAGATTTATTTTAGCATAATACAAATCATCTGTCAAGAAGGTTGCAGAAATTCAACATTTTGTGCAGAAAATTCATAAAAAATTTTGTTTACAAACAGGGAAAAATATGTTATAATTTGTAAGGACTATAATATGGAGGTAATAATAGGCATGAGGCTTGACAAATTCATAGCGGAATCAGGACTCGCCACAAGAACCGAAATCGCCAAAGCCGCTCGAAGCGGTGCTATATCTGTAAATGGGCAGATCGTACGCAAGGCGGGAAGTCATATCGATCCTACCGCCGATGTGATCGTATACTGTGGCAGAGAAGTCGTATACCGTGAATTCACATACGTAATGCTGAATAAGCCCGAGGGATACGTCAGCTCTACCGATGACGATAAATCTCCCACCGTGCTGACGCTTTTGCCCGATGAACTTCAAAGGATAGGCCTTTTTCCATGCGGCAGACTTGATAAAAACACTTTGGGCTTGATGATCCTGACCAACAACGGTCCTCTGTCGCACAAGCTTCTCGCACCCAAGAATCACGTTTCCAAAAAATATCGCTTTACGGTTAAATTTCCTATAAGTGAATCCGACGTAAGCAGCCTTGAATCAGGCGTTGATATAGGTGGGTATGTAACCGCTCCGTGTCAGGTTGAAATGGCCGATGAAAAGAACGGTTATATCACGTTGACAGAAGGCAAATATCACCAGATCAAGCTGATGGCAGAGGCAGTACACAATCAGATAACTTACCTTGAGCGCGTCACCTTTGGCCCTGTTTCGCTTGATACAAGCCTTGAGAGAGGGCAATGGCGTTATCTTACCGCTGAAGAGCAGACTCTGTTAGAAAGTCACGGAAAAAGCATAAAGGATACACACTCACAGAATGGAGAATAAATAATGAAAAACACAAACCGTTTTCCTATAACCTATTGGTGCGGCGTACCTTATAAATACCTTTATACGTCCGACGGGCAGATCGATCGCACCCGTTTTGAAGAGATGAAGGAGGCGGGGATGAATCTCGTGATCTCCTCCTATGCACCCGAGGCAAACCAAAAGGTCCTCGATATCTGCCAAGAGCTGGATCTTGACGTGATCATTCACGACTACAGAATATGGGAGGCCATCAAGCATCCCGACAAAAGGCGCGAGCTTCTTTTCGACGTTGCGAACGATTACAAAAATCATCCCGCTATGCATTCCTATCATATCGTGGACGAGCCCGGAGCATCGGATTTTCCCATGCTGGCTGACGTTCGTGCCATTCTGCATGAAGCCGATCCGATCCACGAGTCCTACATCAACCTGTTTCCCAATTACGCATCGCCTCAGCAGTTGGGTAATCCCACGTATTACGACCACATCGAGGACTATCTGAGCACCGTCAAGCCCGAGATCCTCAGCTATGACCATTATCATTTTCTCACTAAGTCTCCGATCGCAAGACCCAATTACACGGGGGATGAGCGCGAAAAGCTGATCATAGAAGCGGCTTGCAACAAGGTGGAGCGAGCAGGTTTTTTCGATAATTTTGAAATTGTGCGCGAGCTTTGCCTGAAGCACAAAACACCTTATATGATCATCATCCTTCTTGTAGCGCACGGCCCCTACAGATATCTGAACGAATCCGAGATCCGATGGGAGGTCTTCCAATCTCTTGCATACGGCTCCCGTAGGCTCTCCTATTTTACCTATTGGACTCCGGGAGACGGAGGATCCGATAACGACGATTTCTGGAAGTGGAATAACGGTATGATCTCTCAGCAGGGAGAGCGAACAGAGCACTACTATATGGTCAAGGATATCAACGTCGAGCTCTCCGCAATGGGAGACGTGCTGATGGATAAGCAAAGCATCGGTGTTTTCCATACCGTGAACGCGCCCGAAACACGCACAAAGCTGTTTGAAGGCTTTGAATCGGTCAGCCGTATCGAAGGCGACGATATGACCGTAGGCTTCTTTGAGGACGGTTACGCTGTCTTTGCCAATAAAAGCTACGAAAACGAAGCCGAGGCTGTTATATACACCGACAGCATAATCGAAATATTCGATGCGATCGACAGAGAATGGATCGCGTTGGAAAACGCAGACGGAAAATATACGGTCTCCCTCGATGCTGGCGACGGTATGCTCGTTCGCTTTGTAAAGGAATAAGATTCACCTTCATAATAGATTATTAAGCAAAAACTCATAAATTAGTAAGGAGCCAACCAATGAACATTATCAAAACTCTTGCAGAAGAATTCAAGCTGAAGGAGGAGCAGGTACAAAAAACCGTTGAGCTGATCGACGGTGGCGATACCATCCCCTTTATTGCCCGTTACAGAAAGGAAGTTACCGGTAGCCTTGACGATGCGGTGCTTCGTGATCTGAACGACAGACTCGAATATCTGCGCAACATTGAAAAGAGAAAAGAAGAAGTAAAATCGCTGATCGAGGCACAGGGAAAGCTGACCCCCGAGATCGAGCAGGCAATACTTAACGCAAAGACGATTACCGAGGTAGATGATATTTACCGTCCCTTCAGGCCCAAGAGAAAGACCAGAGCTTCTGTTGCTCGTGAAAGAGGTCTTGAGGAGCTTGCCAAGCTGATCATGGAGCAGAGAATGGAATATCAGCCCTCTATCGAAGAAGCCGCAGAGGCATTTGTCAGTGAAGAGAAGGAGGTCCCCGATGCAGCGGCTGCTCTTGCGGGTGCCTGCGACATCATTGCCGAGGACGTTTCCGACAACGCTGAATACAGAAAAGCACTTCGCTCGCTTACCTTCGATCACGGTGTACTCACCGTTACAAAGGCGAAGGAGGAGGATTCGGTATACGCGCAGTATTATGAGTACAGCGAACCGCTGAAAAAGGTTCCCGGTCACAGAGTGCTTGCTATCAACCGCGGCGAAAAGGAAGAGTTTTTAAAGGTCTCGGTAGAGATCTCTTCCGATATCGTGCTCAATTATCTGATGGCTTGCGTTGTAACCGAGCCTGCAAGTCCTGCTTATAAATACGTCTCCGCGGCTATAGTTGACGGCTATGAAAGATTGATCGCCCCCTCCATCGAGCGCGAGATCCGAAACGATATGTTCGACACAGCGAGTGAGGGCGCAATCAAAGTCTTCTCCGATAATCTCGGACACCTTCTGATGCAGTCTCCGCTGAAGGGAAAGACCGTCCTGGGATTCGACCCCGGTTACGTCAACGGCTGTAAGCTTGCCGTGGTTGATAAAACAGGAAAGGTGCTTGATACCGCCGTTATTTATCCCACAAAGCCCCGTCAGAGAATCGAGGAATCAACCAGAATCGTAAAGGGACTGATCAAAAGACATCACGTTGACGTGATCGCAATCGGAAACGGCACCGCATCCAAGGAAAGTGAGATCTTTATCGCAGGCCTGCTGAAGGATATCCCCGAAGCAAATTGCAAATATATTATCGTCAGTGAAGCAGGTGCATCGATCTACTCGGCTTCCAAACTTGCAACCGAAGAGTTTCCCGACTTTGACGTTATGCAGCGTTCTGCCGTTTCTATCGCCCTCAGATTGCAGGATCCTCTTGCAGAATTGGTGAAGATAGATCCCAAATCTATCGGTGTTGGACAGTATCAGCACGATATGAAGCCCGCGAGACTTGATTCAGCGCTCACAGGCGTAGTTGAGGACTGTGTAAACTCTGTCGGAGTTGACGTAAACACCGCATCCCATTCGCTTCTCGCATACATTTCCGGTATTAACGCAACCAGCGCAAAGAATATCGTAAAATACAGAGAAGAGAACGGCGAGTTTACCTCCAGAGCGCAGATCAAAAAGGTTCCGCGAATCGGAGATAAGGCCTTTGAGCAGTGCGCGGGATTTTTGCGTGTGCCCGACTCCAAGGAGATTCTGGATAATACGGGAGTTCACCCCGAGTCCTATGAAGCGACCAAGGCGCTCCTCGAAATGTTCGGTTATACCGCCGACGACGTCCGTCAGGGACAGCTTCGCAATCTCCGTGCGCAGATCAACAAGAAGGGAATCGCCAAAACAGCCAACGAGCTTGGCATCGGTGAACCGACGCTTGTTGATATTATCGGAGAGCTTGAAAAGCCCGGACGAGACGTACGTGATACGTTGCCTCCGCCCATTCTTCGCGATGACATCCTCGACCTCGAGGATCTCAAGCCCGATATGGTGCTTACCGGTACGGTCAGAAACGTTATCGACTTCGGTGCATTCGTGGATATCGGCGTGCATCAGGACGGTCTTGTTCATATTTCTCAGATATGCGACAAGTATATCAAGCATCCTTCCGAGGTTCTTTCCGTCGGAGATATCGTCAAGGTCAAGGTTTTGGCGGTCGACATCAAGAAAAAGCGCATCTCTTTGTCAATGAAACTTTAATATATTAACAATTGTAACGACTCTAATCACGTACTATTCACAGATAAATACGTTCAATTGTCAATTTTGCACAATTTGATTCGCGCAATTTTGGGCAATTATGCTCTTTAAAAAATCAAATTTTTTTGATAAAATTATAATGTTAAAAAATAGAGGTTTTTTGCAAAAAGCCGTATTAATTTTTAGGAGGATTAAAACACATGGCAAGTTTGTCTCTCAGACATATTTATAAGAAGTACCCCGGCGGCGTTACTGCCGTATCCGACTTCAACCTTGAGATCAAGGACAAGGAATTTATCGTCCTCGTCGGTCCTTCCGGTTGCGGTAAGTCCACAACTCTCCGTATGATCGCAGGTCTCGAGGAGATCTCCGAAGGTGAGCTCTTTATCGGCGACCAGCTCGTAAACGACGTAGCTCCTAAGGATAGAAAGATCGCGATGGTGTTCCAGAACTACGCTCTTTATCCTCACATGACCGTTTTTGATAATATGGCATTCGGTCTTAAGCTTCGTAAGGTTCCCAAGGAGGAGATCAAGCGCCGCGTTGAGGAGGCTGCAAGAATTCTGGACATCAGCCACCTTCTCGAGAGACGTCCCAAGGCTCTTTCCGGAGGTCAGAAGCAGAGAGTTGCGCTCGGACGTGCAATCGTACGTAACCCCAAGGTATTC
>JAFTRQ010000013.1 GCA_017462125.1 Clostridia bacterium
TATAGCTCTGACTCCTTACCAAGTATCACGGTGTTATTGCTTGTATTGATTTTCTTGACATACAAGGGCTCCTCCGACGAGATTCCGAGCCCCTTGTGCTGTCCCACCGTGTATCGGATAATCCCCTTATGCTTGCCTAAAACGACTCCATCCATAGAAAGGAACTCTCCTGCGGGATAGCTTTTTCCTGTGTAATATTCCAAGAACTCCGCATATTTTCCGTTTGGAACAAAGCAAATATCCTGACTGTCGGGCTTGTCCGCATTGATAAAGCCGTTTTTCTCCGCAATCTCCCGCACCTCGGTCTTTCTCATGTTTCCAAGCGGAAAGAGCGTGTGCGCAAGCTGTTCTTGTGTGAATGAATATAACACGTAGCTTTGATCTTTGGTTTCGTCAAGTGCTTTTTTGAGAATGTACTTGCCATCCTGTTCTTCTATTCTCGCGTAGTGCCCCGTTACAATATACTCACAGCCGAGAATCCGCGCCCGTTCATAGAGCTTATCAAACTTCATATAACGGTTACAATCGATACACGGGTTCGGTGTCTCCCCTGATTCATAGCTCTGCACGAATTTTTCAATCACCCTCTCGCGAAAGCCGTCGGAGAAATTAAACACGTAATACGGCATACCGATCTTATAGGCAACGCTTCGCGCATCCTCCACGTCGTCAAGAGAGCAACAGGTGCGGCTGCGTGAAATGCCGATGTCCTCGTTATCGTAGAGCTTCATCGTACAGCCTAAGCAATCGTACCCTTGATTTTTGATAAGATGTGCTGCAACGCTGCTGTCCACACCACCGCTCATGGCGATCAATGCTTTCATTTGGTATCGCAACAGTGACCGCAACTCTCGCAGTCGGGGAAAATGCTATGGTCGTATTCAATACCGTTTTTATCGTAGTAATCCTTGAGAGCCGCCTTGATTGCCTCCTCGGCGAGCACCGAGCAATGAAGCTTATGAGCAGGAAGACCGTCAAGGGCTTCGACAACGGCTTTGTTGGTAAGTGAGAGAGCTTCGGATACGGGCTTGCCTTTGATCAGCTCGGTCGCCATAGAGCTTGACGCGATTGCAGAGCCGCAACCAAAGGTCTCAAATTTGACGTCTGTGATGACGTCGTTTTCTATTTTGAGATAAATTTTCATAATATCCCCGCACTTGGCGTTACCGACCTCGCCAATTCCGTCTGCATCCTCAATCACGCCGACGTTACGGGGATTGCGGAAATGATCCATTACCTTTTCACTGTATAGTGCCATTTTATATAACCTCACTTTGTAATAAATTCCTTTTTGCCGCTGACAAGATCGCGCCAGATGGGCGAAATGCCGCGCAAGTATTCTACAACCTCTTTGACTGCCTGAATCGTATAATCGATTTCTTCCTCAGTATTTTCTTCCGATAGAGAGAGGCGCAAAGATCCGTGCGCAATATCGTGTACTCTTCCAATCGCGAGAAGCACGTGACTTGGGTCGAGAGAGCCGGATGTGCAGGCAGAGCCAGAGGACGCGCAGATGCCCTTGTCGTCACGGAGCAGAAGAAGCGATTCGCCCTCAATACCCTCAAAGCAGAAATTGACGTTACCCGGAAGCCTTTGCTTTGCATCCCCGTTGAGAATAGAATGGGGTATCTCGGAAAGTCCGCCTATCAGCTTGTCTCTCAAAGCCGTGAGCATGGCGGTGTTATCGTCGATCTTCGCGCACGCTTCCTCAAGTGCCGCCGCCATACCCATGATGGCGGGAATATTCTCTGTTCCCGCGCGCTTTCCTCTCTCCTGTGCTCCACCTTCTATCAGCGTATTCAGCGGTATTCCTCTTTTAGCGTACAGCACGCCGACACCCTTGGGACCGTGGAATTTGTGGGCGGAAAGACTGAGCATATCTATATTTTGCTCTTTTACATTTATTTTTATATGTCCCACCGCTTGTACCGCGTCGGTGTGAAAGAGTACGCCCTTTTCGCGGCACACTGCACCGATTTCGGCTATGGGCTGTATCGTGCCGATCTCATTGTTGGCGTACATGACAGTCACAAGACAAGTATCCTCACGGATGGCGTCAGCCACCTGCTCGGCTGTGATCAGTCCATTTTCGTGAACGTCAAGTAATGTGATCTCA
>JAFTRQ010000123.1 GCA_017462125.1 Clostridia bacterium
CCAAGGCAGACTTGCTTAACGAGGCGCTTAATCAGGCGAGAATTGAGGAAACCGGACTTAACATTCCCAAGGTGCTTGAGGTTACTATGATCGACGGCAAGTGGGCGATCGTTTCCGAGTTCATTAAGGGCAAGACCTTGGCACAGCTTATGACAGAAGAGCCTGAGAAGAAGAACGAGTATATCGAGCTTCTCGTTGACCTTCAGATGAGCGTTCACGCAAAAACCTGCCCCCTTCTCAACAAGCTGAAGGACAAAATGAGCCGCAAGATCGCCCAGACCGAGCTTGACGCTACCACACGTTACGATCTTCACACCCGCCTCGAGGGTATGCCTAAGCACAATAAGGTCTGCCACGGCGACTTCAATCCCTCCAACATCATTATTGCCGAGGACGGCACTCCCTATATCCTCGACTGGTCTCACGCAACTCAGGGTAATGCATCCGCAGACGTTGCGCGCACATACCTTCTCTTCTGGCTGAACGGCGATATCAGCGGCGCGGAGCTTTATCTCGATCTCTTCTGCAAGAAGAGCGACACCGCAAAGCAGTACGTTCAGAAGTGGATGCCTATCGTAGCGGCATCTCAGTCGGTGAAGGGCAACGAAAAGGAGCGCGAGTTCCTTATGTCCTGGGTCGGCGTTGTGGATTACCAGTAATAAGTATCCCGGGGCTTGCCCCCGTACCCCACTCGGAACCTTTTTTAAGGAAAAAGGTTCCGAGACCTCCAAAAACTTTTATAAAAACTAATTGAAAGAGGAATAGAATTATGATAAAGATCACAGTTTGTATCGGAAGCTCCTGCCACATCAAGGGCTCCCGTCAGGTAGTAGAGCAGCTTCAGTATCTCATCGCTGAGAACAATCTCGGTGACAAGGTAGAGCTTGGCGGTACCTTCTGTATGGGAAAGTGCCAACAGGGTGTATGTGTAACGGTAAATGACTCCTTCCATTCCGTTACCCCCGAAAACGTAGGAGAGTTCTTCGCTAAAGAAGTTCTTGCAAAGGTATAATTATGTTATTCGTTCAGATATGTGTTGGCTCGTCTTGCCACCTCAAGGGCTCTCAGGATATCGTTGAGCTTCTTGAAAAAGCCATAGAAGAACATCATATCAACGATGAGGTCGTGCTTTCCGGTAGCTTCTGCATCGGAAAGTGCAACCGAGTCGGTGTTACCGTACAGGTAAACGATGACGTTCACGTAGGTGTGACGAGAGAAAATTTCAGAGAATTCTTCAAGAAAAATATACTTGATGTTATAGAAAGTGAAAGGAGTTGACGGATATGGCAAATTGCTTGACACTTAAAAAATCGAACTGCAAAAACTGCTACAAATGTATCCGTCACTGCCCCGTAAAGGCGATTCGTTTTTCGGGTAACCAAGCGCATATTAGAGGCAATGAGTGCCTTTTGTGCGGTCATTGTTTTGTTGTTTGTCCCCAAAACGCAAAGGAGATCGTTGACAGCACCGAGAAGGCGAGAGTATTGCTTCAGAGCAAGGATCCCGTCATTGTGAGCCTTGCCCCCTCGTTTATTGCCAACTACGAGGGCGTTGGAATAGAATCAATGCGCCGAGCTTTAAAGAAGCTGGGCTTTTACGACGTTGAGGAGACCGCTATCGGTGCAACTATGGTTAAGACCGAATATGAGCGTATGCTCCGTGAGGATGATAGGGATATTATAATCTCCTCCTGCTGTCACTCGGTCAATCTGCTCATCCAAAAATACTTTCCCTCATGTCTTGAATATCTTGCCGACGTTATGTCGCCTATGCAGGCGCACTGCGCGGATATAAAGAAGAGATATCCCGGCGCCAAAACCGTATTTATCGGCCCTTGCGTGGCGAAAAAGGACGAAGCAGAATATTACGAGGGGCTGGTTGACGCAGTTCTCACCTTTGAAGAGCTTACCAACTGGCTGAAAGCCGAAAAGATCGAGCTTGAAAGGGAAGTGGACAACACTAGGGAGAGCCGCGCCCGTTTCTTCCCCACCACCGGTGGAGTCTTGAAAACAATGGCTCAAAACGCTCCCGGATATACTTATCTTGCCATAGACGGCGTTGAAAACTGTATGTCTGCTCTCAAGGACATCGAAAGCGGCAAAATACACAAATGCTTCATCGAAATGTCTGCTTGCGTAGGTAGCTGTATCGGTGGACCCGTTATGGAAAAGTATCACAAATCGTCAACCATAAAGGATTACATCACGGTTTCCGACTATGCGGGCGAGCGCGACTTTGACGTGGCTCAGCCCGACCCCGTAAGTCTGAAAAAGCACTTTTCAATGATCGAGCACAGATTAGCTCCTCCCTCCGAAAACGAGATCATGTCGGTTCTCCGTCAGATGGGCAAGTTCAAGCCCTCCGACGAGCTGAACTGTGGCTCCTGCGGCTACAATTCCTGCCGTGAAAAGGCTATCGCTATCATTCAGGGTAAGGCGGAAAGCTCTATGTGCCTCCCCTTCCTCAAGGACAAGGCGGAGAGCTTCTCGGATACCATTGTTAAGAACACCCCCAACGGACTTATCGCGCTGAACGAAAATCTCGAGGTTCAGCAGATCAATGCCGCCGCGCGTAAGATCATGAATATCCGCTCCGAGAGCGATGTGCTCGGAGAGCCCGTAGTCAGAATTCTCGATCCCGCGGTATTCATTAAGGTTATGGAGACCGGCAGAAGTGTTCGTGACCAGCGAGTTTACCTTGCTGAATATAAGAAATACATCAGACAAACGGTAGTTTACGATCCCGATTCCCGTATGCTTGTGGGCATTATGCGCGACATCACCGACGAGGAGTCCGAGAGAGAAAAGAAGGCAATGATGAACAAGAAGACCGTTGAGGTCGCTGACAGCGTGGTCGAAAAGCAGATGAGGATCGTTCAGGAGATCGCATCCTTGCTTGGCGAGACAGCAGCTGAGACCAAAATTGCGCTGACCAAATTAAAGGAGTCTATCGACGATGAATGATTTGTGTGCAGATATAGGATATAAAAGCATCAATCACGTCGGCGAGGAGCTTTGCGGTGACCACGTAGACATCGTAGAGGAAAACGAAAATTCAACCGTCATCGTGTTGGCTGACGGTCTTGGCTCGGGCGTTAAGGCGAGTATTCTTTCCACCCTTACCTCCAAGATCATCTCTACAATGATGGCGGCGGGGCTTCCCATTGAGGAATGTGTGTCTACCATAGCCGCAACTCTTCCCGTTTGCTCGGTGCGAGGCGTGGCATATTCCACGTTTACCATTATTCATCTAAAGAATAATGAAATAGCCGAGATCATTCAGTACGACAATCCTCAGGTGATCGTAATAAGAGGCTACGATATTTACGATTACCCAAAGACCGAAATGAACATCGGCGGCAAAAAAATATATAAGTCCACCATCAAGCTCAGAGAGGATGATGTGTTTGTCGCAATGAGCGACGGCTGTCCTCACGCAGGCATGGGTGGGAAATACAACTTCGGTTGGAAGCGTGATGATATTGCGGAGTATATGGTCGCTTGTGTGGCGGGCGGATTCACCGCCAAAAACCTTTCCACTATGCTTGTTGATGAATGCGATAAGCTCTACGGTCACAAGCCCGGCGACGATACAACCGCTTGCGTTGTCAAGATAAGAAAGAGAGAGCCTATGAATATTCTATTCGGTCCTCCCTCGAACCGCGACGATGCAAACAGAATGATGGCTCTCTTCTTTTCCAAGGAGGGCAAGCACATCATCTGTGGTGGTACTACCTCGTCCATCGCGTCAAAATATCTTGGCAAGCCCGTTCAGGCAAGCCTTAACTTTGAGCGAAGCGACGTTCCGCCTATTGCCCACATCGAGGGTGTTGATCTTGTGACCGAGGGCGTTATTACCATGAATAAGGTCATTCAGTACGCCAATGATTACCTTGGTGAGAATGAGCTTTACGAGGAATGGAGCTTCAAGAAGGACGGCGCGTCGCTTATCAGCAGACTTCTGTTCGAGGAAGCTACCGACATAAACTTCTACGTGGGCAGAGCAGTCAATCCCGCCCATCAGAACCCCGATCTTCCCATCAATTTCAATATCAAAATGAATCTTGTTGAGGAATTATCGGCTTGTCTCAAAAAAATGGGCAAACGCATTAAAGTCAGTTATTTTTAAGAGGTGCAGTATGCGTAAATTTGATACAAAAGTACAACATTTGAAATATAAGGTCTTACGCGAAGTGGCACGTCTCGCGTGGGAGGATAAATTGCTTGAGAATATTATGGACATTCCCAAAAACATCATCCCCGGTAACGAGCCTACGATGCGCTGTTGTGTATACAAGGAGAGAGCCATCCTTGGTGAGCGCGTTAAGCTCGCTGTGGGCGGCGACAAGAATAACCCCAACATAATTGAGGTCATCGACATTGCCTGCGACGAGTGCCCCGTTGGCGGTTATGAGGTGACCAACGCCTGCCGCGGCTGTCTTGCACACCGTTGCGAGGACGTGTGTAGATTCGGCGCAATCACCTTCGACCGCGACCACGTGGCGCATATCGACAAATCAAAGTGTAAGGAATGCGGCGCCTGCGCAAAGGTATGCCCCTACACTGCTATCGTCAGCCGCAAGCGTCCCTGCCAGAATGCCTGCAAGGTCAAGGCAATCTCTATGAACGAGCAAAAGGCCGCGGCTATCGATAACTCCAAGTGCATACAGTGTGGCGCGTGCGTATATCAGTGCCCCTTCGGCGCCATTATGGATAAGTCATTTATGGTAAATGCCATTGATATTCTTAAAAAGAGCGAGCGCAACACGAGAGGTGGCAACTACAAGGTCTATGCCGTTGTTGCACCCTCGATCTCCAGCCAGTTCTCTTATGCAAAGCTGGGTCAAGTGGTTACGGGACTTAAAAAGCTTGGCTTCCACGACGTTATCGAGGCGGCACTCGGCGCGGATATGGTGGCTATGGCTGAAGCACGCGAGCTTTCCGAGAAGGGACTTCTCACAAGCTCCTGTTGCCCCGCATTCGTGCAGTACATAAAATCGACGTTTCCGAACCTTGTAGAGCATATTTCGCATAATATGTCGCCTATGGCAGTGCTTGCGAAATACATCAAGGAATCAACTCCTAACGCAAAGGTCATCTTCATCGGCCCGTGCACCGCTAAAAAAGCAGAGGCACAGCTTGAAGAAGTCAAGCCCTGGGTTGATACTGTCCTTACCTTTGAGGAGCTTCAAGCGCTGTTTGACAGCCGCGATCTTGACCTTGCATCTCTTGAGGAGGGCGTTCTTGATAACGCATCCTACTTCGGACGAATCTTTGCCCGTAGCGGAGGCCTTACCGATGCGGCAGCGCAGGCAATGAAGGAGCAAAATATCGACTTTGAGATCAAGCCCGTTGTATGTGACGGAATCGAGGCCTGCCGTATGGCTCTGCTGAAGCTGAGTAAGGGCGCGCTTGATGGTAACTTCATCGAGGGAATGGCTTGCGTCGGCGGTTGTATCGGTGGCGCAGGTTGTCTCACTCACGGTGAAAAGAGCAAGACCGATGTTGATAAGTACGGTCGCGAAGCACTTGAGAAGAACATCGGAGATGCAATATCTGTCTTAAAATGAAATAATTGATAACAGTCTTAATTGTCTGATCGGCAAATCAGTCTGATGTTTGTATGCTGCTTTGCAGCGAAGGAAGACTGATTAAAAAACCGGATAAAACTACGCGGTGACCGCTCTTCGTGCTGACAGAGCGGTTGCCGCTTTTTTTACTCAAATTGTGGTATTTTGGTGGTGTTTGCGGCTTGATTTTGGAGCGAAATGGGAGCTAAATGGGAATTTGGAAACCGGCACTTTTTATTATACCAAAAAAGCCCGTCCTTGCGAACAGGCCTTTGGATTTGTTTGCGGAATTGTTACGAATAAAATCGGTTTTTGATGATTTAGATTAGCAGTGAAGAAATATAATTTTTCTTGACATCAAGTAGTATTTGTGTTAGAATGATATAGATTTGAGAAAAATAGAATCCTCGGAAAGGACGAATGGGAAATGTACGGAGAAGTGACATTGCAAAATAAAGAACGCTTTTTAAAAAGTGTAGATTTACCACGTATAGAGGTGGAAAAAGCTATGGATCGTGCACTTTGGCGCCTTGAAAAAAATGCAGAAAAATTCGGCGACAAAATGGTGCAAGCTGTAGACGGAATACTGGAGACAAATAGCCGAGGTTTTTCCTTTAACCGCTACCGTGCAAGCGATAGGGTAACATGGAAAACAGGTATATGGACAGGACTTTATTGGCTTTCATACCTTTACAGTGGAGAAGATAAATTCCGCAAGGTTGCAGAAAGCCACTTGAAGCATTATATTGAGGCATCAAAGCATCCCGAGCTTCATGACGACCACGATACAGGCTTCAAATTTACCCCGTCGTGTGTAGCGGCATATAAAATAACAGGGAATGAAGAGGCGAGAGATGCGGCTTTGCGGGCGGCAGAAATATTGCTTGAGCATTGTTGCCCTATTAATAAATTTATCATTCGCATCGGCAAGCGCAGAGAAGGCGAGCCGCTTGATTTTTACCGTATGCTTGTAGACAGTATGATGAACGTAGCGCTTCTTTTCTGGGCATACGAAGAAACGGGAAAGGAAGCCTTCAGGAAAGCGGCAGTAGGTCATTATAAAACAACTGCGCAGTATTTGATTCGTGAGGATGGTTCCTCATATCATCATTATCAGTTTAATCCCAAAACGCTTGAGCCGATGTACGGTGTGACGCATCAGGGGCATAGAGATGAATCGTGTTGGAGCAGAGGACATGCGTGGCTTGTGTATGGCTATCCCGTTGCATACCGTTATACCAAGGATGAGGAGATTAAGGATATTCATAAATCGGTTTCATACTTTTTGATGGACCATCTCCCCAAAGATAGCCTGCCTTATTGGGATTTTGATTTCACAGACGGTAGCTATGAACCGCGTGACAGCTCTGCAAGCGCGATTTCTCTTTGCGGATTGTATGAAATGTGTAAGTTCCTGCCTGACGGCTCGCAGCAAAAGCTGTTATATCAGAACGCGGCGGATGAGATGCTAAAATCACTCCTTACAATTTGTGAGAATAAAAACGAGGAAACGGACTGCTTGCTTGGTTATGTAACAAATTCACGTCCGCATTGTCAGGTTATAGAAAACTGTGAACCATTCGGAGACTATTTCTTCTTTGAAGCACTCGTTAGAAAATTAAAGCCTGATTTTGAATTGTTTTGGTAATATGAAAAGGAAGTAAGTTGTTTTAAAAAGTACACAAGGATGGTATTGACTGATTTCACTTGTGTGCTTTTCCCGACGACAACGGCATCGCTCCGGAACTGCCCCGTAGGATCTTCCCGAAGACTTCGTCTGCCCAACCTGCGGTCCCTATAAGGACGCTTCCTGAAAGGAAGATTGATGAATCTAAATACGGAGAGCAGACTTCGGTCTGCTCTTCTTTTTTACGCCCAAAAGGGAATTAAGCCTCAAAACGCGGAGATTGATTGAGATAGACTTTTTTGAAAAGTATTAAAATCCTGCACAAAATATTAAGTTTCTGTTTTGATGTTGACACAGGAATTTTATCGTGTTAAAATACAAATACAAGCAGAAATATATGGTGCACAAAATTGCAAAACAAGCAAGGACCGTGAAATTTTTGCGGAAGGGCGGAATTTATTTATGAATTCGATTTACAGCAAGGTCAGAGAGTATTATAACACCTTGAAGTCGGCGGACGCGCGGCAAATAATCGACTTTAGTGAGGACTGGCAATATTCCGATGAAGCTATATCGGAAAATTCCGAGTGGCACAAGGTTTCCTTGCCCCACGATTACAGCGTGAGACAGGGGTATTTTATGAATGCGCGCTCCGGACTTACGGGCGGCTACGTAAAGACGGGAATCGTTGTCTATCAAAAGCAATTTACGGCGAGCGAATTCCGTGGCAAGGTCGTAAATATCCGCTTTGACGGTGTGGCGAGCCATGCGAAGGTCTATATAAACGGGCACTTTTTGGGTCAGCATCCCTATCCCTTCACGCAGTTTGAGTACAATATGACACCCTTTTTAAGATATGATTCAATAAACGTCGTAAAGGTTATATGTGATACGTCGGATCAGCCCTATTCCAGATTTTACATCGGAACCGGCATTTACCGCAAGGTGTATCTTATCGCCACCGATCAGATGTTCATGAAGCCCGACTCGGTTTTCGCAAAAACCATAATTTCGAACGGACAGGCACAGATCAGCGTCTCTGCCGACGTTGTGGCAAACACGTTTCCCGAGACCGTCTTTCAACTCTTCGGCAAGCTTGAGACGCCTAACGTAGACGTTGTAAAAAGGTGCGATTTTGTCTGCGAGGTGAATGATCTTGACGGTAACCTTATCTGCTCGGGCAGAAGTGAATTTGATATAGAAAATTATTCGGAAGAGTCTGTAAAAGTCGATTTCACTCTGCCGAATCCCAAACTGTGGAGCATTGAGGAGCCGAATCTGTACGTAATTCACGCAAAAATATACTGTGACGACAAGCTATACGACGATTGTAAGATCCCTCTCGGCATAAGAGAGATCAGCTGTGACAAGGACAAGGGATTTTTCCTGAATAACAAGCACGTCAAGCTGAAGGGAATGTGCATCCACCAGGACATTCACGCCTTCGGTAACGCTACCAACCTTGACGCTTGGGTCAACAGATTGCTTATCTTGAAGGAAATGGGCTGCAATTCCATAAGAACAGCGCACCATCCTTTCCCCGCGGTCTTTTATATGGCCTGTGACTATTTAGGCTTTACCGTTATCGACGAGGCATTTGACGAATGGAAAAAGGGATGGTACAGAACTCTCACTCCCCACGGAAAAATGGAGTTCGGATACTATCAGTATTTCGATCAATGGTTTGAGACAGACCTCAGCAGTATGATCACAAGAGACCGCAATTTCCCCTCTGTCATAATGTATAGCTTTGGAAACGAGATACCCGAGCTCTATTTTAAGATGAGCGAGCCGATCCTTCACAAAATGCAGGCGATTGCCAAGGCGCTGGATGATACAAGACCCACCACGGTGGCGCTTGAGGGCGCGTATAATATGGAGTACAATCCGGTGGCGATGGGAATCGTTGACATTGCGGGCTTTAACTACGTTGAGAATCGCGCAAAGGACAAATATTACGAAATAATCAGGAGCGAGCACCCCGAATACGTGCTCTTAGGCTCCGAAACGGTGGCTCATCCGAAATGCTGGTATCCCGTCAGAGACAACGATTACGTTCTCGGTCAATATGTATGGACTGCCTTTGATTATCTGGGCGAGGCAGTTGATTTTATGAAGATTCAATACATCCCCACGCTCAGCGACACCTATATGAGGGGTAGACAGAACGAGAATGAAGCAACCAAGCCCCTCCTGCACGGCTGGCCCAACTCGATAATCGGTATCAGTAATACTAAAAAGCCCGATTATTATTTCAGAAAGGCTCTTTGGTCGGATGAGACTGTGGTAAAGCTTGCGGTTGCCGTATCCGAAAAATGGGACAGAGTGTTGCCCGCTGTGTCGCATTATAATTTTAAGGAGGGCGAGAAATTATCGCTCTATCTGATCTATAACTGTGACGAGGTTGTGCTGAAGCAAAACGGTATTGAGGTTTACCGCGAAGCAAGATTTGAAAATGACAGATGGATTCCCGAGCCTATTGAGATCACCTACGTTCCCGGAGAACTCGAGCTTGTGGGCTACAAAAACGGCGAGATTGTCGCTTGTGATACTTTGAAAACGGCGGGAGCGCCTGCGGATATCAAGGTCACGCCCGATTACGATAATTTTGAGGTCGGAGGCTATCTGGAGCTTTCCGTCGAGATCGTTGACGAAAACGGCACCGTAGTTCCGGGCACTTACGATTTCTTGCAAGTCGTCGAGACCGAGGGCTGCGAGAGATTTGCTATGGTCAGCGATAACCTTTATGATTCAAGCTGTCACGACACCGGCGAGTATATGGTATTTGAGGGCAGATGTAAGGTCATTATAAAAATTGCTGATGCGGAGCATTTTAAGGTTAATTTGAAGTATGCCGATATTACCAAAGACTATGTTTATGGATAATGTATGCTGATGAGATAAAAAATCAATAGGATTTCATTATTTACAAAGTTCAAAATGTGTGTTAAAATAACAAAGTAGCTAACATTATTTATGCGGTTGAGTTTTTGAAGGAGGAAAACAATGCAATTTTATATCAATGGTAAAGCATACAGAGCTTATCAAAATAATGTTTCTAAATACGTTATCTATACTGCCGAGGACGAGAGCATCAACGAGGCTGACGTGCGTATCGTTTTGGATTCTCTCGGCAATGACTGCATCGTCAGACCGCTGAGCAGCGGTATCAAGGCAAAATGCATCAAAAATGAAATTGCTTTTAAGGTGTCAGTTCCTTGTAAATTAAGCGTTGAATTCTCCAGTGACGATATACAACCGGTATTCTTGTTTTTCTACCGATATGAAGATAAGCAAGTACAAGATGGAAATCTTAGATATTATGGTGCGGGCGAGCATACGGAAGAAGAAATACGACTCAATTCGGGGGATATTCTCTATCTTGACGAGGGCGCGATCCTTCATTCGTATATTGTTGCGGAAAAAGCAGAGAACATAACTATTTGTGGAAGGGGGATTATCGACAACTCCTGTTATTCAAGTACAAGACGCCGAATGATGATAATCCGTGAGTGCAAAAATGTGACAGTAAAGGACATAACTCTTTGTGGCTCAAACTTCTGGTGCTGTACGCTTGTTGGCTGTGAAAACGTTCTTGTGGACAGTGTTAATATCATCTCATGGTTGATGTGCGGAGACGGTGTTGATGTGGTGGGAAGTCACGATGTAACGGTACAAAATTGTTTTATGAGAACGGCTGATGACTGTGTTGCTATTAAGGCTACCGAATACATCGGAGCGGCAGGAATGCAGAATGTATATAACGTAAAAATAAAAAGTTGCGTTATGTGGAATGCAAACCCCGGAAACGGTATTGAGATAGGCTTTGAAACACGTTGCGATGAAATATATAATATCGAGTTTTCCGATATTGATATCATACACTGCGAACATGAGGGCTGGCAATCTGGTGGGGCAATAACCATTCACAACGGTGACAGAGCAAAGATACACGATGTGGTTTACCGTAATATTAGAGTTGAGGACTGTGTTGATAAATGGTTTGATTTCAAGATTCTACGGTCCGATTATTCCAAGGATGAGGTGAGAGGAAGCATTGAGAATGTTCTTGTTGAAAACGTGGCTCTCATCGGTGGTGCTTTTCCACCCTCGATACTCAGCGGCTTTAAGGCAAATGATTCTTTGGTTAGGAATATTCGTTTTGTCAACATTTCTGCACACGGTGAATGGATAACGGGTATTCTGGAATGCAGAATGATCGCAGAGCGCACAAAAGATATTTCGTTCCAAGTTACGTGATGAAGAAAAAACAAAATGGAATATTACTATTGTTATTATTAAAGGAGAGCAGATTTCTCTCTGAATTCTTAGCGGAGAAATGACAGGTGCAAAAATTTCGGCAGAGGACTTGTTTTCTCTGCCGATTTGTGTTATAATGGAACTAACGAAAAGCCTCCCTCCGAGAGGGAGGTGCACGGCGTAGCCGTGACGGAAGGAGCCTGCGTGACTTTGGAGTTTGGATAAGCTTTATTGTAACGCACTCTCCCTCAGTCAGCTTCGCTGACAGCTCCCTCCCGGAGGGAGCCTTTGTGTGAGTGCCACTTTAGGGGTATGGGCTTTGCCCTATGCCTTTGTAATACACAGGCGAAACTGGCGATAAAACAGAACAATAACCAAAAAATTATTGAACGGAGGTAACCAAATGAATAAAATTGTTGATACCATAAAACAAATGAGAGTTTTTCAAAAGATACAGCTTTTTTTCGCTGTGTTGCCTTTATATTCCTTTATTTTTGTATTTATTGTATCCTATTATGTTTGTTGGAAAAAGAAATTGGGATATTTATTACTTACCATTGTTTCCGTTGTTTATTTTGCTTTGCTATGTTTGCTGCTAAACCTTATCTCCCTGTTAGTTATAAAATATATTATTTGTTGCGTTATATCTATTATCGGAAATTATTGTTTAATTTCTATTCAAATGAAAAAGTAAATCGCATAAAACTTCCCCGACAGACTTCAAAAATCTGTCGGGGTTAATCTTTGTTTACTGCATATCAAAAAGCCTTCTCCTGTGGGAGAACTGCACAGGCTTCGCTAGTGCGGAGACCGCGCCAGCGGTGGATGAGAAATCTTCTTCGTTTGTGTCAAACACCTCATCCGTCACGCTTCGCGTGCCACCTTCCCCCGCTGGGGAAGGCTATTCAATCTTACCGCTTATTTTGCACTCGCTTCGGTCTGCTCTTCTTTTTGTGGTCTTTTCGCTTCAATGGGCTCAATTGTGGGATTTTTGCGGAAGCCTTCCGCCAAATTTAATATATCAAAAAGCCCGTCCTTGCCAACGGGCTTTGGTGTTATTTGCAAAAAGGTTGCGATTGAAATAGGATATCGTCAAATTTTTAGGATTTCGTATTTCGATGGCGCGATCCCTGTATGCTTCTTGAAATCTCTTGAAAAATCGTAAAGGCTGGAGTAGCCGAGGGAGAGGGCGACGTCGGAAAGGGTACCGTAGTCGCTTTTGAGCATTTCCTTGGCTTTTTCTATGCGAAGCCTGCGTGCATAGGTAATTGGTGAAACGCCAATTACGCTTGTAAACAGCTTTCTGAAATATACGGTTGACATTCCCGCAACGGTGGCAAGGGTATCATTTGTAATATTTTCATTATAATGTTGTGAAATGTAATCTATGGCAGGCGCGATCTTTTGCTGCTTATCGGTGGGCAGATAGCATTCCGACACCGCTTGCGTGAGAGCAAGCAGAATCGAATATGTATCGCGAATGCTTTCAAGTTCTACCATTGATTTTTTCAGGTTTCGCTTGTATTCTAAGTCCTTGAACATTTTCAGAATCTTTTCACCGTTTTTGACCGAAAAGGATATGGGCTCATAGAAGGTCGATTCACTCTCAAATTCAATAATGGAATAATGTCCCGATCTTGTACACTCCCAATCGTAAGAACAGCCCTTAGGCAGGATCACCATATGTCCGATATCCGACAAAAAACGTTTTCCGCCCGAGGTATAGACCGTTTCTCCCTCATATTTTACTACGACTGCCCAACATGTGCGGCCATTTCTTTTTAATTTTGTGTTTTCCGGAGTGTATAAGGTAGATACGGAGTGTACCTTTGTGATGACCAAATTTGATAAAATCTCCATGCTCATTTTTTGCATTCCTCACTATATATAATAGGTTTATTATACCACAAAGCAGAAAAAGAATCAACATCTTTTGTATCAAATATGACAAATCGTAGCATATTTGATATTTACCATAGCTTATGCTTGTGATATACTGTTATGTAACGATTCGCGTTCCCCGAAGGGAACAGTATTTGATTGGAGGAATATTCAATGAAAAAGATAAAAATTGGACAGATCGGCATCGGTCACAATCACGGAGAAGCAAAAATGCTCGCCGTAAGAAAATTCCCCGAATTGTTTGAGGTAATCGGCTATGCCGAAGAAAACGAGGAATGGATAAGAAAGCGCGGGCGCGGGCATTTCGGCGGTTACAAGGGCCTTCCTCGCCTTAGCGTAGAGGAAATTATCGAGCGGTCCGATGCGGTGCTGATCGAAAGTGACGTTTGGGATCTGACCAAATACGCGAAAATGTGCGTAGATGCGGGGAAGCATATCCACATGGACAAGCCCGCAAGCGGAACACTTGAAGAGTACAAGTACGTGCTTGACACCGCAAAGGAAAAGAATTTGGTGGTACAGCTCGGATATATGTACCGCTACAATCCCGCAGTGCTGAAATGCTTTGAGCATATCAAAAACGGCGATCTTGGCGAGATATACTCGATCAATGCCGAAATGAGTACCTTTCATCCCGAATCATATAAAAAGTGGCTGACGAATTTCGGCGGCGGAATTATGTATATTCTCGGAAGTCACCTTGTCGATTTGATCGTGTATATGATGGGTGAGCCGAAAAAGGTAACCTCGTTTTTGAAGCACACAGGTCTTGACGGCGTTGATTTTGAGGACAATAATCTTGCTGTGCTTGAATATGACAAGGCACTTGCCCGTATTTTTGTTTCCTCGGTAGAGGTCAACGGTTACGGCAGACGGCAATTTGTGGTTTCGGGTAGCAAAGGAACTGTGAATATTTGTCCGATGGAACAGCCTACCGTAATGACCTATGCGGATACGGCAATGAACGGAAAGACCTATGGCGATATGAAAACAACGATTTCGTTTGATTTAGACGCTTCGGGTAGCCGCTACGACGAAATGATGCAGGATTTTCATGCTTATATTATGGGTGCGAAACAGAATCCGTTCACCTACGAGCACGACTATCTGGTGCAAAAGGTGCTGGATGAGATCGTAGGAGGCGTACGCTTCAATGGCAAAAATATTCAAAATATTGATTAAAAACGGACGTGTGTGGGACGGGCAAGTAGTTTATCGAAATTAAAAAGGAGAAAGAATATGAAAAAGGTATTAGTTTTGGGTGCAACGGGCGCTATGGGACGTTATCTTGTTCCCGAATTGGTAAAATTGAATTACGACGTTACGGGCGTTGGACTTGATAATGCCGCACCTTGGAAAGTGAACGCTACTTACATAAAGGGTAATGCGTTTGATAAAGAATTTCTCGAAAAGCTTTTGAAAGAAAAATTTGACGGCATCGTCAACTTTATGGACTATGGCTATTACGCCTTCTCGGATTATTATAAGCTGTTTTTGGAGAACACCGATCACTACATTTTTCTGTCCTCCTGCCGCGTTTATGACGACCTCGAGCAACCCATCAAGGAGACCTCCCCGAGACTTTGGGACAGCTCCGAGGACGAGGTGTTAAAGGCATCTCACGATTACTGTATCCACAAAGCGCAGGACGAGGATCTTTTGATGGCATCGCCCTATAACAATTTTACCATCTTGCGTCCCGCAACTACCTTCTCCACAATGAGATTGCAGCTGGTTACATTGGAATTCAAAGAAATCGTCGGTCGAGCATTGATGGGCAAAAAGGTGGTTTTGCCGATTCAGGCAAAGGACAAACCCGCAACACTTTCTTGGGGCGGTGACGTAGCGAAGATGATCGCACACATTCTGTTCAAGGAAGAGGCAAAGCGTGAGGCCTACAACGTATGCTCCGCGGAGCACAGGACGTGGGAAGAGATAGCCGCATATTATCACGATCTGATCGGCTTGGAGGCGGTATGGGTAGACAAGGAGGATTATTTGAAAATCCTCAGTCCAGAGGGAAATATCAACGTCCGTTGGCAGCTTGAATATGCAAGACTGTTTCACCGAATTACCGATAATTCCAAGGTGCTCGCCCTGACCGGGCTGAAACAGGAGGAGCTGATCTCTATGTATGACGGCTTAAAGCTTGAGATTGGAAATATCCCAAAGAATTTCGTTCCCGTGGACAACGAGCGAGGACTTCGTATGGACGAATATCTGAAAGAACATAATCTGTGAGGGAAACAAAGATGAAAGCAATTCTGGTAGACGAACATAAAAATCTCGTTTGGAGTGACGTTGCCGATCCCGTGATAAAAGACGACGAGGTGCTTGTGAAAATATACGCGGCGGCACTGAACCGCGCAGACCTTTTGCAGAGGCAGGGAAAATATCCCTCGCCTGCGGGCTGTCCCGAATGGATGGGGCTCGAAATTGCGGGCGTGATAGTTGAGGTAGGTAAAGCCGTAACCGATTGGAAGCTCGGCGACCGTGTCTGCGCTTTGCTTGGCGGCGGCGGATATGCCGAATACGTGGCAGTAAAATACGATATGCTGATGCCCGTGCCGAAGGGACTTTCTATGGTCGAAGCGGCAGCTCTGCCTGAGGCGTACGCAACGTCTTATTTGAATTTGTTTATTGAAGGCCATTTGGAAGCGGGACAGACCGCCTTTATCCCTGCGGGTGCAAGCGGACTTGCCTCGGTTGCAATTCCTATGGCCAAAGCGTTTGGGGCAAGAGTGATCACGTCGGTTCTCTCCGATGAGATTGCCGAGAAGATCAAGCCCCTCGGTGCTGACGTTATCATCAATTCCACCACTCAATGCGTAGAAGAAATACTTGCAGAGGAAGAGAAAAACGGCACACCCGTAAGTGTGTCCATGGACTGCCTTTCGGGTGAGACGCTTGGCAAGAGCCTGCCCTATATGGCAAGAGGGGGATATTGGATCGTGATCTCCACCTTGGCGGGCGTTGAAACCACCGTTCAGCTTCGCCCTCTGCTGACGAAGGGCTTGCATTTGGTCGGTAGTATGCTCCGCAACCGCACTCCCGAATTTAAGGCGTACATCCTCTCTGAGCTTGTGAAAAACGTGTGGCCGAAGATCGAGGACGGCACGATAAAGCCGTCGATCTACAAGGTCCTGCCCATCACAGAGGCCGAGGCGGCACACGCTGTTTTGGAATGCGGGGAAAACGTCGGAAAGGTCGTTTTAAGCGTCTGTGATGAGTAAAAATAAAACGATTTGGTTGGCACTTTTGACGATGCTTCTGTGGGGCTCTCTGTTTCCCATGGTCAAGCTGGGATTTTCGGTATATGCGGTTGAAGGCACCGCCGACATTCTGCTGTTTGCGGGAATCCGTTTTGTGATCTGCGGCGGTGTCATCTGTATATTTTCCGCTATCAAGGACCGCTCGTCTTATGGCCCCGTCAGACATTCGATTTTTCCGATTCTGCTATCGGGTGTGTTTGCCGTCATTCTCCATTACGGCTTCACTTATCTTGGGCTTGAGCTGACGGATAGCTCAAAAACAGCTCTCATCAAGCAGGTTGGCGCCCTCTTTTACGTTTGCTTTTCCTTTCTTTTCATCAAGGAGGATAAGCCGACCGCTAAAAAGATCGTTGCCGCAATGATCGGTTTTCTCGGTATTGTCGCGCTGAATATCAGCTCGGAAGGCTTTTCCTTTTCCGTAGGAGATCTGTTGATCCTGTGCGCCTCCTTTTGCACCGTCTTTTCCAACGTGATCAGCAAAAAGGTGTTTCAAAAAGTGGCTCCCATCACCGCTACGGGAATTTCACAGCTGTTCGGTGGTATCGTTCTGCTGTTCGTCGGTCTCGCCATGGGCGGAAACGTCTGCTTTAAATGGGAAGCCATTTGGATCATGGCATATATCTGCGCCGCGTCCATCGTCAGCTATTGTATATGGTTTGGAATCGTCAAAAGCGGAGAGCTTTCCAAGCTGTTTATTATCAAGTTTGCAGAACCCGTATTCGCTTGCATCTTCGGCGCGCTGATTCTGGGTGAGGATATATGGAAAATACAGTATCTGATCGCGTTTTTGCTGATCAGCGGAGGAATATTGCTCTCAAATACAGCTCGAAAGAACAAACGGCTTTAAGTATCAATAACTTAATCCCTGACGAGTGCAGTACGTATGCCCCTGTGGCTATGAATACGATCCCGCTCAGGAGACCCGATAAGGGCATTGCTTTCGGCACGATTCCGTAGGATCTTTTAAAAGACTTCGTTTGTCCTGCCTGTGGACTTGAATGGACGTTTCCGAAAAGGGAGATTTGTTGAATTGAATAAAATCGGCACCGCAACTCCTTGTGAGATGCGGTGCCGACTTTGTATTATTTTGCTTTTCTTTTTCAAATTCGGTCGGCTCTGTTGCAAAACAAAGGAAAATATGCTATACTATACGTGAAGAAAACCTGCTTCACCGTTTCATACGACACAAAAAGGAGAACCTTACGATGGAAGAAATAAAGAGACAGAAAAGACATATGATCTGCAACGCGCACATTGATCCTATCTGGCAATGGGATTGGCCCGAGGGAGTCAGCGCGACGTTATCGACATTTTATTCCGCGGCAAAGCTTTGCGATGAATTTGATTACATATTCTGTCACAACGAGGTGACCGTTTATAAATACGTAGAGGAATACGCGCCCGAACTGTTTGCAAAAATACAGGAGCTTGTAAAGGCGGGAAAGTGGCATATTATGGGTGGTTGGTATCTTCAGCCCGACTGCAATATGCCCGCGGGCGAGAGCTTTATCCGTCAGATAAGAGAGGGCCAGCGTTATTTTAAGGAAAAATTCGGTGTTGTGCCGACTACTGCCATCAATTTTGATCCCTTTGGACACACGGTGGGTCTTGTGCAGATCGTGAAAAAATGCGGGCAGGACAGCTATATGTTTATGCGTCCCTATGCGCATGAGCTGAAGCTGCCAAGCGAGCAATTTATTTGGCGAGGCTTGGACGGAAGCGAGATCAAGGGAGCGAGGAGCATCGGCGGCTACAATACGCCCTTGGGAAGCAGCGCAAAAGCAATACGGGACAAGGCAAATGCGCAGGATTTTTCTGTGGGCGCCGTGCTGTGGGGCGTTGGAAACCACGGAGGCGGTCCTTCTTATAAGGACCTTGCGGATATTGAGCGCGAGCTTTTGCCCGACGTGCAGATGAAATATATCCATTCCACTCCCGAAAAATTCTTCGCGGCCATCGCGCCCAAAGAGGTTTTTGAGGGGTCGCTCCACATCTCTATGCCGGGCTGCTATACCTCTATGTACCGCGTGAAAAAGCTACACGCTCAGCTTGAGTCCGAGCTATACATGGCAGAAAAGATCGCGTCGGCGGCGTATATGAGCGGAGCGCTCAAGCAGTATCCCGAAAGGGAGCTGCAGACCGCGGTTGAAGACCTTCTCAACGCGGAATTTCACGACGTTCTTCCTGGAAGTTCGGTGCAATGCGCCGAGGACGCGGGCCTCAGATACTTAAATCACGGTATGTTAGAGGCGGAGAGGGTAAAGATCAAATCCTATTTCGCGCTTTCCGCGGCACAGGCACCCGCGGCAGAGGGTGAATATCCCGTAGTGGTGTTCAATCCTCATCCATACGAGGTTTGTGAGAACGTGGAATGTGAGTTTATGCTTGCCGACCAGAATTGGAGCGATGACGTTTTGTCGCGCATTACGGTGGTGGACGGAGAGGGCAGCCACGTTCCGTATCAGGTGATAAAAGAGGAGAGCAACCTCAACCTTGATTGGCGCAAGCGTATTATTTTTGAGGCAAGGCTGAAGCCGATGGCACTTACCCGCTTTAGCGTGTACGTTGAATTTGTCAATGAAGCAAAAGCCCCCAAAACCACTTCGTTTGAATTTGACAACGGAAGAAAGCATGTGGAGATCGACGAAAAGACAGGACTTCTCCGCTCGTACAAAATATGTGGGGTCGAATATATCGGCGAGGGCTTTGGACTTTGCAGCTTTGACGATAATGCAGATCCGTGGGGAATGGGCGGTGAACAGCTGGTCCGTATGGGAAGAAACGAAAAAGCCTTCGCGCTGTCAGAAAATCCCGATGGCCCTTTTAAGGGTATGAAGAAGCTTCAGATCGTAGAGAATGGAGACATTTATCTTGGAATCGAGGCGTTCTTTGAGTGTGACCGCAGCCGCGCGAGGATCCTATATAAGATCTACAAGAATAACGACGACGTGGATATCGACGTTTCCTTGTTTTTGGGGGATATCGACAAAATTATGAAGCTCAAGGTGCCCTTTGCCCCATCGGGCTCTCTGATCGGACAGACCGCCTTCGGAACAGATACGTTGTTTACCGATGCGAGAGAAAACGTGTCTCACAGATTCGTCGCGCTGGATACGGGAGAGAAGTGTGTCGCGCTTCTGAATAAGAGCGTGTACGGAAGCCATTTTGAGAACAACAGTCTTTATATGTCCCTCGTTCGTGGTGCAACCTATTGCGCGCACCCCATCGGCAACCGCGAGCTGATCCCATCGGATCGATTTACCAAAAAGATCGACCAGGGTGAGAATAACTATTCCTTCAGACTGACCGTGGCTAACCGAAATCAGCTTGAACGCAAAACGATGGAGTTTGTGGAGAAGCCCTACGCGCTCAATATTTTCCCCATTCCGAGCAAGGGGGACGGGGACAGGGAGCTTGCCGTAGAGATTGGAGGCAACGTCATCTCTATGCCCACGCTCAAAAAGGCGTTCGGCAGAGATGCAATGATATTCAGATTGCTGAATAACACCCCCAATTCCGTCGAGTCGTATATCAAGGTAAACGGCGAGACGTTGCCGTTGTGCTTTGGCAAATACGAGGTCAAGACCGTTGTGTATGAAAACGGAAAATTGACCGAATCCTACGAGCTTTTGGTGTGATGATAAAAAACGGCAATCGTTCTTTATGCAAAGAGCGATTGCCACTTTTTTATGAGCATACAATCAGATTTAAAGTTGATATATATACTCTTTTTGATTTCCTATACTATCTTTTACTGTGACCTTGAGGATGTAGCCACTCAGACCAAATCCATAGCTGTTTCTTGTGCTTAAAGTACAGGAGCTTGAGCTTGAAAAATCTTGAGTTAAGTGGGATATAGGAGAGGAGGAAGAGGGTGTTGAAAATACCTCGAATTTATATTGATACTCACCATATCCTCCCGATGCGGATGCGGAATATGTTCTTGAATATGAGCCGTAACCATTTATCGTTGCCATAGATGAGCTTGTTTGTGCAACAGAAACGGAGAGCTCGGAAATTGTTTCTTCAAATGTGCTTTGGCAACGGGTACAAGAAAGTTTTGCTATGCTATATCCACTATCCGATGCTTCGATGTTTAGTAACTTGGCATCGTGTCCCAACGCAGGTGCTAATATTAGATCGCACATTGTGCATACAGAGGGGGCAGTGCAAGTTGCCTCGGCATTCGATTCGTGACTGATTTTTGCAATTTGATTCAGTTTGTACGCTGTATTGCAAACAGAACACAGCAATTCTGTTCTGCCGACTTTGGTGCAAGTAGGTTCCTGTGTGGTTATCCACTGTCCTTCAGTGTGTTTTACTGATGAAGATTCAAGTTTTAATTTTGTATTGCAGACGGTACAGAATTGGGCTTTGGCACAATTATTTTGGGTGACTTTTTCTTTGTCTACAACCCAATCACCAGGAGTGTGGGAAAGCTTAAGAATTTTTTTAGTTGAAACAACCTCGTTGCATACTAAGCATACATTGTGTTTGGAGCCTTGTTCAGAACAGGTTGCCTCTACATCGATAATCCAATCACTTTCTGTATGCCCGAGCTTGGGCAAAGTTTCGGTTTTAATGGTTTCATTGCAGACCGAACAGATTTGATGCTTGTTTCCGTCTTCGGTGCAAGTTGCTGCGGCATCGATAATCCAATCGCCTTCGGTATGGCCAATTGCTTTTGCTATGGTTTCATTACATACTATACATATTGCCGGTTTTGTGCAAGTGGCATCAGACCCTTTGGTATGACCAAGAGCTTCAGATACAGTTTCGCCACAGGAAAGACACTGTGACGGTGAGATGCAAGTGGCATCAGTCGCTTCTGTGTGCTTGCACTCACAGGAGCATAATATTAACAAAGAAGCGATTAAAACAAATAATAAAGTGAAAAGTTTTTTCATAATGTTCCCCTTTGGCTTAGAAAATTCAACTCAATTGAGTTATAAATTGATTATATCACAAAAATATCCAGTTGTCAACCCTAAAGAGTTAACAATTTCAACTCAAATGAGGTAATATTATAATATATTACTGATACAGGAGTTAAAATATGAACATCAGCGAAGCGGTGAAACAGAGGATCCTTGAATTATGCGACGAGCGGAAGATCACGTTAAACAAGCTTTCCACGATTTGCGGGTTGACACAATCGACCTTGAATAACATTATGCACCGCCCTGACAGTAGCCCCACTGTGACCACGATCAAAAAGATTTGCGACGGCTTGGAGATTACGATGGCGCAGTTTTTTACTTCTGAAATTTTTGATAAGACCGAACAAGAAATAAAATAAATTTGCGGAAAGGCTTGCTTTCCGCTTTTTTATATGGTACAATGAAAAAAAGCGGGGAACCCGCTGATTGGAGGTAGATTATATGGAATACACCAAGAATTTTACGATATCCGGCTGGGGCGGTCAGCTTTTGTCCAAATCGCCTGCGGAGCAAATCAAGGAGTGGCATGATTTAGGCCTTACGGTTATGATGGCGCACAGCAACAAGAACGATTGGGCGCGCACGCACGCTTTGCTTGACGAGGCAGAGAAGTGCGGAATGAAGCTGATCATTGAGGATTGGGATGCCAACGTTGACAATTTTATTTGGGGCGGCGAGGAGCATTATCGCGAGTGCATGAAAAAGCTGATCGCGGAGTTTGGCTCACATCCCGCGACCTATGGCTTTTACATCACCGACGAGCCGAGCGCTGATAATATTGACGTGACGCTCAAGGCTTGCGCTATCAATCAGGAATTGGCACCCCATTTGACAGCGTATCTCAATCTGCTTCCTTGGTTTGATTGGATCGCGGAGCGCATGGGAACCAAAGCCTACGCGCCCTATCTTGACAGAGTAGCGAAGGAGGGCAAGCTGAAGCTTCTTTCCTACGATTGCTATACACAGATGTATGCAAATCAGGTTGGCTACAACGACTATTTTAACAATCTGCGCGAGTATTATCTTGCGTCAAAGAGAACCGGTCTGCCCTTCTGGAACATTGTTCTTTGCACGGGACATTACGACTATATGTGTCCTACCAAGGACGATCTGATCTGGCAGATGAACACCTCGGTGGCGCACGGAGCAAAGGGTGTGTCTTGGTTCATTTTAAACGAGCCCGACGGACACAACTACCGCAACGCGCCGATCAATCAGATGGGTGAGCGCACTCCGGAGTATGGGGTGCTCAGCGAGGTCAACCGCACCTTTAACGCCTACCACGGCAAGGTGTTTGCCGAGCTGACCATTGAAGAGTGCTATCACGTTTGCAAGGCGTACGGCGGAATGCCCCTCTTCAAGCCCTTCGGATGCGTGCTGGAGATCGAATCGAGAAACGATCTGCCCCTCATTGCATCGGGCTATCATGACAGCGAGGGTGGCAAATATTTCTCGATCTGCAACAATTCTCCCCGTGAGGTAGCAAGTGTGACTTTGCGCATCAAGGATGACGTTGAGATCGAGCGCTGTTATTTTGGAAACCGCTTCGGCAAGCCTACGTCCCTCACCGACCCTGTAGGTGAGCTCTACAACAAGGGCGGCAACACAAAGACCTATACCTTTTTCCTTTCCCCCGGACAGATCGCGCTGTACAGAGAGAAATAAAAGAAGGCGGAGGATGCTTTATTGCATCTTCCGCCTTTTATGTTTAAGCCTTGACGGTTGCCTTTGCCACTCTGACGCAGAAGTCGGTGCCGTAGGGGTATCCCGTGCATTTCACGGTAAGCTTGCCGTCTGCTTGCTCAAATTCAAGCGACTCGCCGCTGTCCATCCAACGGCCAAGAAGCTTCAGATATTCCTCCTGTATCGGTACGATCCCGCCTTGGGCAGACGGACCGATATTCAAAAGCAGATCTGTATCCTTTTTGTATGATGACGTTCAATTTGAATTATAATATATTTTTTTGTAAAAATCTTGTACAAAACGGAATTATATTTGTACAAAAGTAACTTGTTGAAAAAAACTCCCCGAACGGTGTGTTCAGGGAGTTTGGAAGGATCAGGGCATATGGAAAATGACCTCTTCGCCATCGTAATGGAAGGTAACATGTGTGAAGATGTAATCACCGCCATCGGCTTCAAGTGCAACGATCAGCACGTATTTACCCACCTCGATCCAAGAAAGATCAAGCTTGAACTCTCCATTCTCATAAGTAAAGGTGTCGATGGGCTGTTCGTTGAGCAGTACGGTAGGAACACCGTCCGCGCCGTCCTGTGCGATTACACGGATGTTTCCGAGCTTACCTGCTCTGAGGGAGGTGCCGTCCTTAACGCCCGCAAAGATGAGCGAGCCTGTATCGGCAGTGCCCTTTGTGTATACATGAGCAGAAGCCTTGGAGGTCTCCTCGCCGTTGAAGGTGCCGACAAAGGTGATGTAGCTGTTGATGCCTTCGCTACCCGTCTTTTTCAGAGTCAGGGTAATGAAGCCTTCGGAGAAGGGCTCTACGGTGATCTCGGTATCACAGCCCTGTACCTCAAAGCCCATGAGGGTTGCGTTGACCTTACCGGTAACTGCGACGCTGTTGTAGTTGGTGACGCGAACCTTGATCTTCAAGCCGTCGGAAATTTCGTGGCCGTTTTTCTTTATATTGGCGTCGTTGATATCGTAGTTTTCAAACTCGGGGGAGAGAACGACTCGGTCGCCGAGAGTGAAGGTCAGATTCTCGAGCTTGGAATCGTCAAATACCTGCTTGTAGTATGCCTCAAGAGGTGTACTGTAGGTAATGAAGATGGGATATGTACCGATAGCAACGGTGATCTTGCCGTCGGTAGGCTCTACCAGCGTTTTGCCGCCCATCAGGTCGGTCACGATCACGGGAGCGTTTGCTTCGAAGGTGTATTCGGTCTCGCCCTTCTGTGTCCAGATGACGCTTGCCATACGGGAGCCTGTATTAAAGAGGTAGCCGTACGCTTTGTTGGGTAAGTCGAGAAGCTCACCGAGATATTTTGCCTCGCCAAGCACCTCGGTCATTGTCGCTCCTGCCGCCAGAGTGGGGTAGGGAGTCAGATCGGGAGCGAAGGTGCCGAAGTCGCCGCCGCTTTCCATATAGGGAGAAAGCAGGAACCAATAGTGCATATCCGTACCTGCGGAGAGAGACTGAACGGTGGAGGTTACAATGTAGGAAGCCTGCTCGATATAGCTCTTATACACCATGTTGTCAATTCGCATGCCTGCCTCGGTGATCCAAATGGGTCTGTTAAGTGTGTTATAGAGAGAGGCAGTGGGATACGCATATCTCTGCATTGCGGTTTTGTTGAAGTCAACAAAGCTGTAGGTAGAGGGCTGTGCGATATGGCTGTGATAGTTATAGATGCTGGAATATTTCAGAATGTCGTTGAGCATAGTCAGATGCACGTAGTCGCTGTTGGTGTTGGGCTGACAGAATCCGCCGAAGGATACGATCATGTCTGCGTCAGCGTCAATGACACCGAGTGCGCCTGCCTTGTACCATGCGGCAAAGAGTTCTGCGGTCTCAACGGCAAAGCCGTGGTCGCTTTCGTTCCAAAGCTCCCAAGCGTCTACAACACCGTCGTAATACTCAACCATGGCCTTGCACATATTGTAGAATGCAAGCTGATTGTGCTGGAATCCACCCGCACGGTTTTTACCTGTATAGCCTGTGGTAGAGGTCGCCCACGTGGGAGCGGGGCAGAGGTCGACCAAAAGATTCATGCCCGTGCTGTCGATGGTCTTAAAGAGATTTTCTGTGGATGTGAATTTGTAATTACCCTTGGTGGGCTCATAGGAGTTCCAACCCGCGCGCTCTCTGACCCAGGTAACGCCTGCAAGTCTTGCCGCGGCGGTGACGTTGTAGCAGTTGGTCAGATTGTTGTTATGATACTGCGCGGCGTAGTCCATCGCGAAGGGGGAGGATTCAAGCGTTCTGAGCTCGTAGGAGGGGGTGACTACGTAATTGAAGGTCTGTTCGCCGCAGGCAAAGGTAAAGAAGCCTGTGGGATGATTCTTGATGCCGCGCTCGACCTTTGCGAGATCGTACAGTGCGCCTTCAAGTGTGCCCTCATATACTACGTCACCGAAGAAGTTGGTAACGGTATAGCTCTGCTTACCTGCTTCCTTGAAATAGTGGGAGAAGGAGAGCTTTACGGGGAAGCGGCAGTCAAATACGTTGACCTCTGCCGCACCTGCAATCACCTTGCCGTCCTCAACCTTGGAAACGTCAACGTCATAAGAAATTTCGGCAACGGCTTCGGGCTTCAAGTCGTCGGGCTTAACGGCTTCAAGCGTAAAGTAGTCGAAGAAGAAGGAGACGCGATTCCAACTGGCCTGACTGTCTTCGTTATTGACGACGAAGGAGACCGTGTTCTCGCCTTCGTTGAGAGAGAGGTTCCCGAGATCGTAGACGTAAAACAGGCCCTTGTCAAGACTGTAGTTGATGTCTTCCAACTGCGTTGCGGTGGCCTTGTTCACGTTGAGCTGACGTGTACCGTTTACGTCCACGTAGTAGTCGCTTGTATAGTCCTGACCAAGGGCAGAGGTGAGGGCGGTGATGTTATAAGAGCCCGTGGTAGGAACGGTCACCTTGTAGCTGACGGAATAGACGTAATCCCAGCCGTCCTTGGGAGCGCCGCCGTAGGTAATGGCTTGGATCAGGGAGCCGCCACTATGCTCGTCGCTTTTTGCCACGTTCCAGAAGGTGATGGTGGTATTGTCATAATTCTCTGCCTCGTACTTCTGTTCGAAGGGAACGTAGTCGGGGGGCGTGAGGTTTTCCGTGCTTACATTCTCATACACCTCGTATTCGGGATAGAGATCCTTGGGAGATTCCAGCGTGAGAGGTGTGGTATCATAGGTTGAAGCCGTTGCACTTTCGGTTTCCGATTCACTTTCGGCTTCGGAAGGTTGCTCTGTGGAGCCTGTAGAGTCGGGGCCCGAGACAGCCTCGGTGGTTTCCTCAAGGTCTCCTGCGGTGGAATCCTCTGAAGGATTGGTACAAGCCGCCAATGAGGTGAGAAGCATAGCTGCCAATAGCAACCATGCAACGGTTTTCAGTGTGAATTTCATAGATTCAATTCCTTTCGTCATTTGTGATTGCGCGGACAGATCGATTCGATTACCGTTTTCAAATTTATTGTATCATATTTCATAGTATTTGTCAATCGTAATCTTTTTGCAGAGCTCGGCCTCTGTCGGCAACGTACGTTGCTTTCATTATATCATACGGATATGAGTATGTATAGAGCGAAACGTCCCGAAAACTGCGAATTTGTGCGGACGGCAGAAAAATGTCGCGCTGTTTTTCTGTTGTGAGGAAAGGGGTCAGACAAGAAGTGAACGCATATATTGTATAATAACAATCTATGATGTTGGAGGTGTACGTGTGGATTATCAATATATGCGGGAGCTTTTTGAGTCCTGTCTGGAGGCGGATTACCGTCACGTGGAGGAGGGAGGAAGCTATGCCACGGTTCGGGACGGAGACCTGCTTTACCTCTTCTTTGAAAAAAGCAACGGGTGGGAGGATTGGGTCAATAATCTGTCTTACCGCGCTATGCCCGTCGAAAGAGAGGGGGAGCGGTGGTATTGTCACGAGGGTTTTCTTGCCGTATGGAAGGCGGTTTTGCCGTATCTTGAAAGGGTCTTGAAAAGCCCTTCGGTGCGCAGAGTGATCACGGTGGGCTACAGCCACGGCGCGGCGCTGGCTCTGCTTTGCCACGAGTACGTGGGCTATTCGCGCCCGGACCTGCGCGGCAGTATAGAGGGCTATGGCTTCGGATGCCCGAGAGTGATATACGGTACCGTACCCGATGAGGGGGCAAGGTGGCGAGAGTTTTACGTGGTGCGCAATATTGATGATGCCGTTACACATCTGCCGCCAAAGTTTTTGGGATACAGACACGTGGGAAGGCTGATCGAAATCGGGAAAAGAGGAAAATATTCTGATATTGACGCCCATAGAAGCGAAAATTATCTGCGAGAGCTGGAAATCTCTTCGAATTTGTCGGGTGAGCCACATCAATAAGATAAACAACTTGACAAAAACGCAAAAATCGTCTATAATATAGAGGATGCAGAGGTAACTTACCCGCAAATTCATTCACTTGGTGTTCGGAGGCAGTATTTTTGCGCGAGGTTAAAAATTATATATATTTTTTCGATGGCAAGATTCTGCCCGGGACAAATCATTGCCTACCGTGCTTCCGGAAAAAAGAACGTAAGAGGAAGGGACGTCTTTTCCGTGCTTGGTATCTCACGGGAAGAGTATCTGTTTTTTAAATGCAATATTCAGACAGGTCAACAAGCCTGTGTTTCCGTCGTCGGAGAGAAGCGAGGAGTGAAGCGGATCGTTCTGATTTTTGGCTTTTTTGCCGGTGGCACCGCTCTGTTTATGGCTGTGGAGACGGGATTTGCTCCGTCTGCCGTGGTTGCGAGCTTGAGCGAACACGCAGAGATGGAAGTGATACTGTCGGAGAGAGCCATACAGCTGACAGCGGAGGCTGCGTGTGGGGAGAAGGTCTATACAGATGCGCGCGAGTATCTGAAGACGCTTTTTGACAGACTTTCCGTATTGCAAGCGTTAGCCAATCATCGCGGAAAGGCGGACACACAGCTGATCTTGCGCTCCGCGGAGCAAGCGGCCGCTTTGATCGGCGTGCACCTTGAGTCCACATGCAACTGCAACGGCGAGAACGCTGCAAGTGAATCGGAAACGGCAACGGTTTTTGACGGTGCGGTTTGCACGGCGGTCATTATGATCATGACAGCTGTTGTGAGCGATCCTCCAGGTGACGGTGTGCTGTACCTTGATCTCTTTGAGGACGAGGTGTATTATTATGCAATGCGGATTCGGGTCCGTTGCGCGGATAAGACGATGCTTGACGCTACCCTTGACAACCTGCACCGTGCGATCATGAGCTGTCACAATTTTGCGTTTGACGTGATAGAAGACGGTGAGGAGGTCTGCCTGTGGGTCAGTCCGATCTATTTGGACGTAGGACTGACGGGTGTGAAAAGAAAGCCCTTGTATCTGCGGTATAACAGCATCCCAAGCGGGGCAGATTCCGCAAAGAAGAATAATTGACCGAAAAATAAGACAATAATAATATGAGCCGTTTATCGGCAGGAGGAAAAAATGCCAAAATACAGACAGGGAAGAATAAACGACGAGTTTCAGAAGGAGATCGCAATGATCCTGCGCGACGTGAAGGATCCGAGAGTTTCGGGAGCGTTTATCAGCGTAACGGGAGCTGAGGTAACGCCCGATCTGAAATACGCAAAGGTCTACTATTCCTCGCTTATGGGGGATAAGAAGGAGATCCGTAAGGGGCTTGTGGCAGCGAACGGATTTATCCGCGGACAGATCGCGAGACGAATGAACCTGCGTATCACGCCCGAGATCACGTTCATTGAGGACGGATCGATCGAGTACGGAGCGAAGATCTCCAAGATTCTGGAGGGGATCACCATAACCGATCCCGATGACGAAGCGTCGGATTCTCCCAACGGAGAAGAACAGAATGATTGATACCATCGAAAAATACCGTAAGCTGACAGAGGAGGATGCCGCACAGCTGTTATCGCAGGGCAAGGATACGTTGATACTGTTTCACGTTCATCCCGACGGAGATGCGGTTGGCTCGGCTTTTGCTCTGCGTGCTTTTGTAGAGGAGAGCGGAGGCAGGGCATGGTGCGTCTGCGCGGATGAGGTGCCCGAAAGGCTTTTGTTTGCCGTGAACGGTCAGGATAGCGTGTTGCCCTCGGCGATCCCCGAGGATTTTAATCCCGAATTGACCGTAAGCGTGGATACCGCTTCTCCCGCACAGCTGGGAGAGCTTTATGAGATCTATCGCGATCGGATCGATCTGATGATCGATCACCATGGGAAGGGAACACCCTATGCAGACAACTGCATTGTGCCCGAGGCTTCGGCTTGCGGAGAGGTCTTGTATGAGATCCTTGCTGTTGCGGCAAAGAGGCGCGGGATTGAGCTTTCGATGCAGATCAACCAACTCCTGTATACTGCGATCAGCGCGGACACAGGGTGCTTCAGGTACAATAATGCCACAGCCAATACCCATACCATCGCCGCCGAGCTTATTTCGAAGGGTGTGCTTGCGGCGGATATAAACCACAAGCTGTTCGGTATCAAGACCTTGAAGCAGATGCAGGTCGAGCATGCGGGATTCGAGAGGATGAATTTTTACGGAGACGGTAAGATCGCCGTCATCACCTTCCCATACGATTTAAAAAAGCAGTATGGGGCAGAGGATGAGCATCTTGAGACCTTGATCGACGTGGCAAGATGCGTCAAGGGCGTGGAGGTTGCCGCAGTAATCAAGCAACTCACAGCGGAGAATAAATTTCGCGTTTCGATGCGGTCATCGTCAAGCTTCGACGTGTCGGAGGTCTGTGCCTATTACGGCGGCGGAGGACATCTGCGTGCCGCAGGGTGTACCCTTACGGCTGATTCAATCCTGACTGCGGAAATGACGATCGTTGTTGCCGTGGAGCATCGGATGAACGATCAGTGAATGAAAAAGAGAAAGCCTTTGCCCAACTTCTCATTAGAAAGTTGGGCAGTTTTATTCGCCTGTAGCGAGCTTTCTTTGCTGATGTGTGTTATAATGCAATAGGATTACATCGTAGGGCGGTGGCTTGCTGCCGCCGCAACGAACAGTTTAGATTGAGGTAACGGCGGGAGTAAATCCTCGCCCTACAATAAAGGGGCATAGGTGCACGATAAAAAGCAAGCAACAATGAAAAGGAGCAGCTTATGAATTTACAGATTTATGCAAAAGATAAATTCGTCGAAATGGATTCTATGCACGATTCAATAGCAACAAACGTTTCGATAAAAGATAAGACCTTGATTATCACATACGACAATCTAAACGAGGGAGTAGTGAGACAAGATGGATTTCCTTATTACAAAAACAAAAGATTAACGATCGAATATGTGATAGATTCATACTGTGATGCAAAATTCTATAGAAAAAACAAATATAAATGTGTTGACTTGTTAGAAGAAAACAATCAATTTTATAAGCTTACCAAGGGTTGTTCATTTGTGTCAGATAAGTACGCAATTGACAGCTTCGGAGAGATAATTCTATTTTTTAGTATCCGAGAAAAGAACAAATATTTTTGCTTTGAAATCAGTATGGATGCAGAAAAAATAATATATCATTGGGAATAATGATAAAACCCCGACAGACCTAAAAAATCTGTCGGGGTTATCTATTTGTTGATTCATTGTAATTGTATTGTAAAATCCCGAAAAAGGAAGAGCTTGCCTTTTTATCTACTCTTCTGCTTTGATTTTAATTGATCCATCCGAAAGTTTTTGCTATAATCGTCAGGCATAATGCGGATGTCGTGTTGCTCAATGATGTTGAGCATAATGTTGTTGGTGATTAAATAATCTAAATCACTTTTTTGATTATTTAATCGGATACAGTACTTCCAACTTGCTTTGGTTGTCCAACCTTTGTGCACAGTTGCTCTTCTGTCATGCTTTAACTCTATCCATTTAATATCCGATATATTTACACAAAATTCTTGCCTGTGTTTTTTTAGGATAAAATGATTTTCATACAAATACAGTCTGCCACTATGTTTGTGAAGATAACGCAATACAAAGTAATCCGGTATAGCGATCAAAACGATGCCAATTAAAAGAAAGAGCAAATTGTTTGCAATAATTTGTCTATGTATCAAATCGATTATAGATAAAGTGATGAAAAGCAATGCAATGATATTATATATGGATAAAAAGAATATGCCTAAAAACATATCAGTCGGGTTCAAATAATATTTTTTCATCATTCGTAAAAATCAAAAACTATCTCACAGGTTCGTTCAACGTGTCTCTCTTGCTAAAAAACGGCACTGCTTTGCAATGCCGTTTTAAGTATTGTTGAATTCAATTATTCAGCAGCTTCGGTTTCCTCGGTTTCGGTCTCCTCAAAGTCTCTCATCTCTTCAACGTATTCAGCGGCATAAGAGCCTGCGGGAGCGGTGATGTAGAGCTTGTTAATGTCAGCGAATGCGAACTCGCCGATTTTTTCGATGGACTCGCCAAGAACGAGCGCGCCTTCCGCGTTCAGACCTGTACAGCCGTAGAATGCCATATCGCCGATAGTCTTGAGGGATTCGGGAGCGGTGAAGGCTGTGAGTGCTTCGCAATCACGGAATGCTTCAACGCCGATAGCGGTTACGCTTGCGGGAAGAGTGATGGACTCGAGAACGGTACAATCGTTGAACGCATAATCGCCGATGGTAACTACTGCATTACCCTCGAAGACAACGGACTTCAAGGAAGTACAGCCGTTGAACGCGCCCTTGCCGATGCTCTTTACGGAAGCGGGGATCACGATGGTTTCAAGCGAGGTGCAACCTGCGAAAGCCCAGTCGCCGATCGTCTCAACTGTGTCGGGGATCTTGATGGACGTTGCAGCGGTGCAGTAATAGAATGCTTCTTTACCGATGCTGATGACCTTACGGTCCTGAATGGTGTCGGGGATCACGATCTCGTGAGCGGTATAAAGACCTACGTAGTCCGAAATAATAGCGGTTTCACCGATACCCTCCTCAAACGAAATAGTGCCCGTAGCGACCTTTTCGGTGAAAGAGGGAGCTACGTAATCATTGATTGAGGTAAGGTCGTTGGTCTCTGATGCTGTACAAGCTACAAGGCTTGTTGCAAGAAGTGCCGCAAGGATAAATATTACTAATTTTTTCATCGATGAAAACCTCCATTAGGGAATATACAAATTTACACATATAAAATTATACAGCAAAAAAACGAGATTGTCAATAGGTTTCGGCAGACTTTGATGCGGACTTTTGTAAATATTTTGCAACATTTATTCATAATTGACGCGAAATGAGAGTGCTTTTGTACAAACTCGGGGGGTGAAGACCTTGCTTCCGTCGGATATCTCACGTGATTTTGCAATTGTTTTCGTGAAATTTCGCCCTCGGTGTTGTAATTTCCGAAGCAATATGATATAATAAAAGGAGAATAAAACGGATTCCATCCGGAAAGGTGAAATGCATGTTATCTTCGATCTACAGCGCGGGAATATTCGGAATAGACGGCTATATCGTCACCGTAGAGGCGGATGCACAACCTAAGCTGCCGCTCTTTGAGCTTGTTGGATTGCCCGATGCGGCGGTCAAGGAGGCAAAGGAGAGAGTGCGTACCGCGTGCATCAACAGCGGATACCGCTTCCCCGAGATGTCTTTTATGCTCAATTTAGCTCCCGCGGACAGAAAAAAAGAGGGCTCGGCATACGACGTTGCGATTTTGCTCGGCATTATGAAGTGCGCGGGCATCGTTCGCTCGGATCTTGACGTGTCGGATAAATGCTTTGTGGGTGAGCTTTCGCTGTCGGGTAATCTGCGCTCTGTGCGGGGTGTGCTTTCTATGTGCGTAGCCGCGAGAGACGCGGGATTCAAGGAGTTTTACGCACCAACGGAGAACGCGGGCGAGGCGGCGGCTGTAGAGGGCATTACCGTCTATGCGGTTGATAGTATGCGTGCCTTGGTGGGACATCTGAACGGCAGCGAGCCGTTGCATCCGATGGAATACAACCGTGACGGTTTTATTGAAGCGGCGGCAAGCTACGGCATCGACTTTTCCGACGTCAAGGGACAGGTGCAAGCGAAAAGAGCTATGGAGATCGCGGCAACGGGCGGGCATAACATTTTGTTGATCGGTCCTCCCGGTACGGGTAAGAGTATGTTGGCAAAGAGATTGCCAACGATTCTGCCGCCCCTTTCCTTTGCTGAAGCGATCGAGACCACCAAGGTTCATTCTGTGTCGGGTTCACTGCCTGACGGGGTCTCTCTTTTGTCTGCAAGACCGTTTCGTTCGCCCCACCATACTATGAGCGCTGTTTCGTTGGTTGGCGGCGGTATAAACCCTATGCCGGGTGAGGTTTCTCTTGCCGATCACGGCGTGCTGTTTTTAGACGAGCTTCCCGAATTCCCCAAGCAGGTGACAGATGCGCTTCGTCAGCCTCTTGAGGACAGAAAGGTCACCATCACAAGAGCCAACGGACGGGTCACGTTTCCGTGTAACTTTATGCTTGTGGGTGCGATGAATCCCTGCCGATGCGGCTATTTCGGTCATCCGACGAGAAAGTGTACCTGTAAGCCGATCGACGTGAAGCGCTACATATCACGCATCAGCGGTCCGATGCTTGACCGAATCGATATCCAGATCGAGCTGCCCTCGCTGACCTACGACGAGCTGTCGAACAACGAGCAGATCGGAGAGAGAAGCGAAGCGGTGAGAGCGAGAGTGATTCGTGCGCGAGAATTTGCAAGAAACAGAATGAAGGATGACGTTTACGTCAACAATGCGGCGCTTGATGCCGCGGGGATCAGAAAATATTGCAAAGCGGACGAGGATGCTATGGAGCTGCTTCACGCGGCGTACGACTCTATGGGACTTTCGGCGCGCGGATACGACCGCATTATGCGTGTTGCGAGGACGATCGCCGATCTTGACGAGAGCGAGATCATTCGGTCGGAGCACATCGCCGAGGCTATTCAGTTCAGAAGCCTTGACCGCAAATATTGGGGAATGGAAGAGTAATCTGTTTCGCGTTGCGAAACGTTTGTTAGAAGCGAGGTTTTTTTCTTGACAGAGTTATTATGTAAATTGTTCGTGAAGGACAGAGAAAACATAAAATCGCCCTCGGTGAGGAGGGCTTACGGAACCATGGTCAGCATGGTGGGGATCATTTTTAATATGCTTGTTGCAATCGGGAAAATATCGGTAGGTCTGATCTTCGGCGCGATCTCGTTGGCAGGTGACGGTATCAATAATCTGTCGGATGCGGGATCGCAGATCATTTCGCTGATCAGCTTCAAGATGGCTGCAAAGCCGGCGGACAGACATCACCCCTTCGGGCACGCAAGGATCGAATACGTGGCAAGTATGATCGTCTCCTTCTTTGTACTGCTGATCAGCTGGAATCTTTTCCGTGAGTCGCTTGATAAGCTGCTCGGAAACGCGAGTGAGACCACGTTTTCCTGGCTGATGATCGTGGTTCTTGCAGTTTCCATCGTTATCAAGGTGTGGCTGTTTTTGTTCAACCGCAAGGTGGCGGAGAGGATCGACTCCTCGGTTATGAAGGCAACCGCGGCAGACAGCCTGTCCGACGCGGGCGCCAGCGCGGCGGTGTTGATCGCGATGCTTGTTTTTAAGTTCACAGGGGTGGATATCGACGGTTATATGGGAATTGCAGTTGCCATCGTGATCTTTATCGCGGGCATCAAGATCTTGAACGATACCAAAAATTCGATCCTTGGAGAAGCACCCTCCGAGGATGTGACCGATGGCATTCGCGCCATCGTGGCGGAGTTTCCTGCGGCATTGGGCATTCACGATATGGTGGTGCATAGCTACGGTCCCGGCAGATTCATTGCCAATCTGCACATCGAGGTGGACGGATCAAAGGACATCTATGAGTCACACGATATGATCGATCTGATCGAAAAAAGGCTCAACAGCGAGCTTGGTATTCTGTCCAATATCCATATGGACCCCATCGTTGTGGATGATGCGGAAAACGACGCTATGCGCAATTTTACGCTTGCACACGTGAGGGCGGTGGATGAGAGACTTGATATCCACGATTTCCGCTTTGTGAAGGGAAAGACCCATACGAATCTGCTTTTCGATATCTGCGCGCCCTTTGAGCTGAAAATGAGTAATGAGGAGATCAGAGATGCAGTACAGCAAAAGATCACTGAAGCCGAGCCCTCATATTTCATCGTTGTGAACGTGGATAGGTGTTAAAGGATATTTTCAATAAGTAAAGCGGGACGGCAAAAGTCCCGCTTTTTTGAACAAAACGGTGTAGGAATACTATCAAAAATCAACCTGCGGTTAATATCATCTTTCCCAACACTGCCTTTACAACTGCGTTTTTTATGCTATAATAGAAGCAGAAGCAGACGTCGGCTTACTAAAAATTTGGAGGTACTGATATGAAAATGACCATTGGTACGAATATCAAGCGCTTGCGCACAGCCAAGAACGTGACGCAGGAGCAATTGTCTGTGGCGATGAACGTGACCTGTGCGGCGGTGAGCAAGTGGGAGAGGGGAGAGACCTATCCCGACATTACGCTTCTGCAGCCCTTGGCATATTATTTCGGAGTGACGCTTGACGAGCTGATGGGCTACGATCAAGAAAAGATTCAAGCCGAGATCGACGAGGTGATAACGCTTTACAGAGGGTATTGGCGGAGTGATCCAGCAAAGGCTCGCGAGCTGATTATTAAGGCGCACCGCGATTATCCCAACGATTATTTGATTATGCATTGTTATATGTGGGATATTGGCGGTGACTTGGCTGACAACGATCCCGCGGTTCTGATTGCGCATAAGGAGGAGTTTCTCTCTATCTGCGATAAAATATTGGACGGGTGCACCGATGACAGATTGCGGCTCGGCGCTTGGAATATGCGTGCAAAGATTCTCCACGCGGAAGGCAAGACGGAAGAGGCACTTGAAATCTACAAGAGCAAATTTATCGATTGGTATACTACAGGAGAGCAAAAAACAGAGCAGCTATTTGCCAAGGACACGAGCGAATATTATTTTCACGTTCAAAAGAATATGTATGAGCTTGCTGATTTTGCGGCAGATAAGCTTGGAAGGACGATCTTCTTCAATCCCTCGCTTTCGATGGAGGAAAAAGCGGAGCGGGCATTGCGTTGCGGCGACCTGATGCTGAATGCATTTGATGAAACGAACGAAGCGTTTTTCCTTATGCTCGCAAGATCTTTCCTTGGAAGAATGGAGAATGACTTATCGTACCGCAGCGGAACAGATGAGCAAATAATCGCGGTTATGGACAAAAATTTGTACGCGGTGAAAAAAATTGAAGATTTGAGAGAAGAGAACGAAGCGTTGAATCGCGCTTTTGATCGTTATGGTGAAGGTGATTTTTTCAAGTCAAGGCTTGCTTATCGCTTGAATGCGACAAGCGGGAGAAGAGCAGAGCTTCTGAAGAACCCCGAATACGTTGCCGTATTGAATAAGTACAGATAAAAAATCCCCGACAGACCACGTCTGTCGGGAGTTTTGGTTCAAATCTTCAAATTTTGATTTGTCGGTGAGATGCGATGCGGGGCTCTGCCCCTGCACCCCGCTTAAGACCTTTTTTAAAAAAGGTCTTAAGAATCCCAAAAACTTTCAAAAAATGGCTATTATGTATCCATTTTATCCTTTTCATCC
>JAFTRQ010000124.1 GCA_017462125.1 Clostridia bacterium
AAAAAATGGCTATTATGTATCCATTTTATCCTTTTCAACCACGAATTTTGTAAAAAATTCGTGGTTCATTGAAAGTTTTGGTCGAGCTTTTTCAAAAGCTCGCCGCCGGAGGCACGCGTCCCCTATAAATTGCAATTTATCTTTTTTCCTTATACTTCTTCTCCAACCAAAAGGTGCAGATCTCTGCCGCATCTCCGCCGTGGAGCTTCACGTATTTTTTGATATGTCTGACCTCCATGGCGCGCTTGCTTCTGAAAAAGGCGTTGTTTTTGTCGCGGATCGGAGGCACGATGATGGTGCGAAGTCCGATGTGCTTGCCTGCCGCCGCATCGGTCAGAAGCTGATCGCCAAGCATCGCGGTGTTGGTCCTGTCGCTGCCCATATTCGCCATCGCCCGCTTCAAATTTTTCGCAAAGGGCTTGCCGCTCTTGTAGTACGCGGGCAATCCCAGCGACGCGTTAAACAGCTCCACTCTCTCGCGGTCGTTGTTGGACACCAAGGTGGCCTGAATTCCGTTTTCAGCCAACGTTTTAAACCAATTCCTGATATTGTCGTCGGGCTCGGGCATCTCGTAAGGCGCCAAGGTATTGTCAATGTCGATCAGCAGAGCCTTCACTCCGATAGTTTTCAAAAACTCGGGAGTCACGCACCCATATGTGGCAAATATGTAATCGGGCAAAAGCCAGCTTGACATGACATAGTCCTCCAATTATAATTATCTTATATATTATACTATAAATTATGATAAGTATCAAGGGCTTTTTGAAAATTTTTGCGAAATTCGGCAGTTTTTTTGCTTTCCGTACAAAAAAGAACAGCCCTTTTATAAAGGGCTGTTCAGAGATGCAAAAGCAGCTCTGGCAATGCGGATATCCGCTCGCCTTTTTCAAATGCGTCGTAAGCGCACGCGGTCATTTTGGCAAGCAAGGAGTCCTCATCCATATCGCAATACTCCGAAAGAGTCCTCAAAGCTCCCTTCTCTATGGCACTTTTTGCAATCATTTCCGACGCAAGATCTCCCTCGGGCGCAAAATGAAGTCCTGCCGCAAGTCCGATCAAAATATCGGTAGGCTTGACACCGTGCTGTTCACACAAGCGCACCGCGCCAACAAACCGATCGCTTGCCGACAGTTTGCGCCTCGTATCGCGTCCCACACGCTCCACCGTGTCTCCAAGCAATTTGTTTTTGTAGCGGATCAAAAGCTCCTCACCAAAGCCCAAAAGCTCCTCAAGCGGAACGCCGTATTCCGCCGTAAGCGCATCCGACACCTCCGACAGCGCGCGGCGAACAACAGCCACGATCTCCTCGTCCTCCGCCGCCTCCCAAATGTACGTATATCCCTTATAAGCGCCGAGATAAGCGGTCAGTGCGTGGCTCATATTGTGCATAAACAGCTTGCGCCGTATGTGAAAATCAAAGGGTGCAAAGGGCTTCATATTGTTGATTTTAGGGATCTCTCCCTTAAATGCCTCTCGGTCTACAGGCAGCTCGCAGTAAGGCTCGACACAGACCGCAAGCGGCTCTTTATCCGCCAAAGCCCTTGGCGTTGCGGGCACCATTCGACCGATAGAGGGCTCAACCAAGCCGATATACCGATCAAAATATGCCTGCTCCTCCTCGTCAAGCTTTGATTTGATAAGCCCCGCGAGGTATTTGTCAACCTCGATCATATTCTCGCAAACAATGATATTCAAGGGTGTGTCAATGCCCTTTTCCATACGGCGACGAACACCCTCAGCCATAGGTGCCGCAACGTGTACAAGCACGTTAACGCCTAAGGCCGTAGCCATTAGATCTGCCGATGCGATAGCCTCGGCGATCGCATTCGTATCTCTGCCGTCCACACCGCGAGCACCTGTCACCAAATACTCCTTGTAGTCATCACCGTCGGTAATATATATGGGATACTGCCCCAGTGCATTGAGCCTTTCTATGGTCGCCATATTAACGTCGATAAACGAGATCTCATACCCCGACATATGAAAAAGCTGACCGATGAATCCGCGGCCAATATTCCCCGCGCCGTATATGACTGCCTGCTTCATGCAAATGCTTCCTTTCCTTTGGATGTTATCGTTATCTCTATTATATCATATTTTCCCTAAAATGCAAGACAGAAAGCCAAATCTTTATAGCCCACAAAAAAAGAAGAGAGGATTTTTCCTCTCTTCAAAATGGAATCTGAACCCTACGCAAGCCTTACGGCTTGCTGACCGAGTTTTGCCTTTCGGCAAAACGTCGCACGGCTGACTTGCTCCGCAAGTCGCCTTTGCGATGTTATCCCATTACTCACCCCCAAAAACTTAAAGGGGGGTGAGTAATGGCGACGTTTGCGCAGCAAACTCGGGTAGCAACGCTTGCGTTGCGTAAGATTCTGAACCCACGCCGTGGGCGAGCACCCTTGCTCGCCCACAAAAAAAGAAGAGAGGATTTTTCCTCTCTTCTTTTTTTATGGGGTGAGTAATGGGATTCGAACCCACGGCCTTCAGGGCCACAACCTGACGCTCTAACCAACTGAGCCATACCCACCATCGTGGCGTGCCTTGAGGGACTCGAACCCCCGACCTACTGCTTAGAAGGCATTTGCTCTATCCAGCTGAGCTAAAGGCACATACTGAAATTGACTTGCCGGTTCACGTCAATTTATGGAGCGGGTGAAGTGAATCGAACCCTCGTAATCAGCTTGGAAGGCTGGAATTCTACCATTGAACTACACCCGCATAAATTATGCGTTTATTTTGACCGCTCGAATATGATACCACAACTTGAAAGTTTTGTCAAGTACTTTTTTC
>JAFTRQ010000014.1 GCA_017462125.1 Clostridia bacterium
AAAAACTCTCCGACGGCTTGGCGTGATACTCTTAACGGAGTATCACGCCAGTTCTATTCGCCTGCGGCGAGTGATATTGCTACGCAGTGGTATTTGGACTTCGTCCAAGTGATATTCGCTTCGCGAGTTTCAGGGCGAATAGAATATCACTGTGAGGCATAGCCGAACAATATCACTGCCCGAAGGGCAATATCACTCTTTGCGTCAGCAAAGAATATCACTTGAATAAAGCAGAAAAGAGGGAGCTTTACGGAAATTTACTTACGCATTACCCTCTCTTCTGTTTTTATTGCCAGTTTCGCATTTGTATGACAAATGCCTCGGGCTATACCCATACCCTTACTTTATTTCTCCGATAAGAACATCACCCATTTTGCTGTCGGAGAGTTTTTCGATTAAGTGGCGGCAGACTCGAATCTGCCACCGAGCGTTTGCGCGAGTGTATGGGTTCTGAGTCCTGTCACTTCGACCAAATCGAGCGTTCATAACCAATTTGGGTTATGGGCACTTGATTTTTCTTTGCAAAAATTTTCTTTTTTAGCTTGACATAATGAATCGCCGGCAACCGCGTTTGCTATGCTTAATAACCCATCAACCGCAGGTTGATTGACTTCATGTTGATTTTGTGATATAATTCTAAAAAAGTCGGAGGTGGTAATATGAATGTAATATGGTCAAAATACGTGCAGGGAATAAAAACCCTTTATTGCAGTCGCAAATTGCGTTTCGATGATATTTTTGCCGCCCAATACAAAAGCTTCTTTAATTTAGACGAAAGCAAACCGTTAAAGATTCTTGAAATTGGGTGCGGTCCCGGTGCATTGGCAAGTGCTCTTCACCGTTGGTATCCCAATGCCGAAATCACGGCAATAGACCGAGATTCCGAGTTTATAAAATTCGCAAAAGAAAATGAATCCGGTATCTCGTTTTTAGAAGGAGATGCTACCGCACTTCCGTTTGATGATAACACCTTCGATGTTACAATTTCCAATACGGTAAGCGAACATATCGAGCCTTCAAGGTTTTATGGAGAACAATACAGGGTCTTAAAGCAAACAGGTACTTGTTTTGTTTTATCATCAAGAAAAGGAATCAATATTCGTCCGGATTGTTTTGCTTACGACGAATTCGAAAAGAGCTTTTGGGAAAAAGTAAATCAGTTTGATAATTCAATGCAGGAATATTCTGTGTGTCAATATCCGATGAGTGAATCACAGCTGCCATTGGCTATGCAGCAATATGGGTTTCAATCTGTAGCAACAGGATATGCAACGATTGATCTTACCCCCGATGATCCTAAATACTCGGCTGAAATGGCTCATAATATGATTAACACTATTCGTTACAGTGCCATAGAATCGCTTGAAACGGTTTTAAATACAATGCCGGAACATACTTCTGTTCAAGAAATCAGCAAAATGAAAGAAATAACGAATCAAAGATTTGATTCACGAATTCGAGACTATAATTTAGGAAAAAAATACTGGGAAACAAATTTGTCTATTATTATGATGATTCGCGGAACAAAACAGTAAAATCTATTATGAATATTCCGCCACCGGCAGTGTCGGCTCCCGATGATCGGGTGTCGGTACTGTTGTTTTTTTATTTATCACACGATGGAGAAGTTCTGTATCGCCACGCGTGCCATATGAAAACAATGCGAACATTCGCTTACCTGGAGAATCGTTCGGGTTATTTGTTTTATTCGAGTAACCCGATTTTATAGCAAGAAATGAAAAAAGCCTCCTTGACGGAGACTTTTTAGCATCACTGAAATTACCTCTTATTCCGTTCAATGACGGTTGGCTGATCATCTGTTGCGGGATTGTCAATCAGCTCGCCGTGCTCTGTGAAGCGTGAGCCGTGGCAGGGGCAATCCCAAGAGTGCTCGGCTTTGTTGTATTTGAGGGCACAGCCAAGGTGCGGACATCGGGGCGCGGCGGGCGTAAGAAGTCCGACGGTAAACTCAAAAGCATTTACTGCAAGCTGTGGTGCAGGACGGTGCGTGAGGGGTCAAATACTGCTGCATATGGATTTGGCTTGCCCTGCACAAGGTCGCAGAGAATATCTGCGGCGACCATGGCGTTTGTCATACCCCATTTGTTAAATCCCGTTGCAACAAACACGTCGGGCGTGGATTTAGAATATTACCCTATATAAGGAATATTGTCCGGCGTCATACAATCCTGCGTTGCCCATTTGGCGACAATCTCGGCATTCTTATAGTGCTGCTTGGCGAATTTTTCAAGCTCCTGCCAACAACCGCCCTTCTTCCCCGTGCGGTGTCCGCCACCGCCGAGAAGCAGAAGATCGCCGCAGCTACGGAGGGACAAACCCGTGTCGCATTCGTCCACGTACATTCCGCTGACGTTCTGCGCACCTTTCAGCCCAATCACGTAAGAGCGGTGCTGATAGAGCTTTAAGGGGTACAGGCCGTGCTTATTGAGTATCGGAAAATGCGTTGCGACGATCAGCTTTTTGCAGGTGATCTCGCTATGATTGATTTTTACCTTATGCGGCATTAGCTCTACTGCTTTTGTGTGCTCGTAAATAGGCAGATCTTTAGCGATCGCATACAGGAGCTTCAATGGGTGGAGCTGTGCTTGATCTTTGACGCGCACCGCACCCGCGACAGAGAAAGGAAGCTCGTGAGCATCCGAAAGCTCTGCTTTCACACCGATACGGTTCAGGGCGGTGACTTCCCTTTCGATTTTCTTGCGGTTATTTAAAGAATAGACGTAAGAATCCCTTGTTTCATAGTCGCAATCGATATTCTCGCAGAGTCGGGCATATTCCTTGTGTGCTTTTTTTTGTGCCTCTATATAGAGCCGCGCCTTATGCTCCCCCAAGCGGCATAGCATTTTATCGTAGATCATTCCGTGCTGCAGGGTAATCTTTGCCGTGGTGTTTTTTGTGATACCTCCACATATCTCCGCCGCCTCTGCCAACAGGCAATCAACGCCTGCGTTTTTCAGCTTATAAGCGCACAAGATTCCCGCAATCCCGCCTCCAATAATCAAAACGTCGGTACTTTTGTTTTCCTTCAGTGTATCAAACCGCACGGGTAGTGCGTCCGTTTTCCAAATTGATTCCATATTTATCCTCCGAGCTTTCATATGATTAGCTTTTGCCGTTTTCATATCGGCTATACAATAAGTCGGTATCTGCTTGTCGAAAAACAACATATGTCTCAGCTTGCAGCTTTTTGTATAAGTTCACGTTTCTCTCGCGTCTGAATCCGTATGTTTTTGGCTAAGGCACTGTCTTGACATTTCTTTTTCGCTATGTTATAATGAAAGTGAAGAGAAAATTAAACAAACCTGCAAGTATTAAACAAACCGAAAGAGGACGACATGAAATCGAAATTTTTACAAACGGTAAAGGAGACCTTCTATTCATCCCTGCCGCTTGCCGTGATCATCGTTATTTGCCTATGCATAGCGCCCCTGAGCTCCGCGATGGACTATTTAAAGATCATTGTGGGCTACGTTTGCGTGGTGTTTGGACAGGCGATGTTTCTGGTGGGTCTTGAAAGCAGTATTTTGCCCATTGGACGAATGGTGGGCGGTTCATTTGCGAAATACAACAAGCTTGCCTTTGTGCTGAGCTTTGGTTTCGTCTTTGGATTGCTTGCTACGGTTGCCGAGCCTGCGCTGTCTGTGCTTGCAAAGCAGATCAGCTCGATCATGCCCTTGGTCAACACCACGCTGTTTATCTGGATCACCGGCACGGGTATTGGTATTGGCGTTGCGATCGCTCTGGTGCGTATCGTAAAGAATATCAACATCAAGTGGATCTTCGCGATCCTTTATGCGCTGGTGTTTCTGCTTGTCATATTCTCTCCCGATGAGTTTATCGCCCTTGCCTTTGACGGAAGCGGCGCAACCACGGGTGACGTTTCGGTTCCCTTTATTCTTGCGTTAGGCCTTGGTATTTCCGCTACGTTTTCTAAAAACAAAACCAACGACGACTCTCTCGGCATTATAGGAATTGCTTCGGTGGGTCCCATCGTTGCGGTGCTGATCTACGGTATCATTATCAAGGCTGTAAACGGGAATTTGCCTCCCGAAAACTACTATGATATGTCGACCGAGCGGGGGCTTGGAGATATTATCCTCGGCAACATCACCGACGTTGCGTTGGCTGTCCTGCCGATCATACTCATATCCATTCCCTTCCTCCTGCTTTTGCTCAAGCTTCCGAAAAAAACCTTTGCAACCCTGATGCTCGGTGTAATCCCCGTCTATTTTGGCTTGCTCGTATTCCTCTCGGGAATCGATTTCGGATTCGGCTTTGTGGGACAGTATATCGGTCAGATGTTTTTCGAGAGCTCTCGCCCCGAGTGGTTCAAGTGGTTGCTTTTGGCGGTTGGATTTATCCTTGGCGCGGCGATTACCGTTTCCGAGCCTGCCGTGACGGTGCTTGGCGTACAGATCGAGGATCTGACCAACGGTCACATCAAAAAAATGACCATTCGCGTCACGTTGGCGCTGGGAATCGGTGTTGCTTCCCTTTTGTCCATACTGAAGATACTGACGGAGATCAATATCCTTTGGTTCCTCGCTCCGCTTTACGCGATCTCTATTATTATGATGATCTTTACTCCAAAGCTTTTCGTCGGTCTCGCGTTTGATTCCGGCGGAGTTACGGGCGGCGCGCTGACCTCGGCATTCCTGACGCCCCTGACGCTCAGTATTGCGGGTGCGGTGGCAGAGGCGCGCGGCGGTGAGATGTCGATACTCACCAACGGATTCGGAATCATCTCCTTCATATCCGTCACTCCCCTGATCGCCATTCAGGCGCTGGGAATCATCTACAATATCCGTCTGAAGAAGGCAGAAAAAGAGGCGGCAGAGGAATCCTTTGAGGATCTTAAGGCTCTCGTTTCGGAGCCTGCCGCGCAGCAAGAACAAAATACCAATGAAAGCGAGGAAGGCGCGAATGAGTGATAGCCAACTCATGAGTCTGCAGTATCTGGTTGTTATTGCAGAGCAAAAGAAAAAGAATAAATTCTTATCTCTCTTAGGAGATCACGGTGCTCGCGGCATTGAGGTCGTTTACGGACACGGCTCTATGAGCCCCAGCGCGCTTGCCGCCGCGTTTGGCCTTGAAGCAGAGCAAGGAAAGGTGCTGATCACCTGCCTTATCAAGAATGAAGACGCGAAAGAGCTGATAAGAATTCTGTACCACGATTATAATTTCAACCAGCCCAACACGGGTATCGCATTCGGCATTCCGGTTGAAGGATTGGCATTTTAAGAAGAGATCAGCGTGAAGGGTACGTTCAAGTAATAGAGAAGCGATCTTTTTCACGCGTATGCTTTGCCTTGGAGCAAAATATATGATTGTTTTTGTGTTGCCGTGGGGTTCTCGCATGGCGGCAGAATGGAGGATTTTATGAAAGAATTAAAGGCTTTATATATTATTGTAAATGCAGGATTTTCCGCTGAGGTCGTAGAGATCGCGCGCTCGCTGGGATCTACGGGAGCAACCATCATCAACGCACGAGGCTCGGTTGCAAAGCCCAAGACCATTCTCGGTATCACCATCGATACCGAAAAGGAGATCGTGCTCAGCGTTGTAGAAAAGGACGTGGCGATCAAGATCATGGAGCAAGTCAAGGAAAAGGCAGGAGTTGGAACCGCCGCGCACGGGCTTTGCTTCTTCCTCCCCGTGGAAATGTCCACACTGACCATCCATGAGCAACAGATAGAGGAATAATTTTCGCAAAACCACTTACTCCGTTATCTTTGTCTGATACAGCAAAAATTGAGGGGCGACACGCAGTCGCCCCTGTTTTTTTATATCAATACAGGACTGAACGATTCATAATAAAACAGTATCCCATCGGGTATACTAAAGCAAAAGCATCGGAGGTTAGCGTGAAAGTTACTTCCAACTGATAGCGGAATCATCTTTTCACGGGTGAATTTTGCCTTGTGGGCAAAATTTATCGATCATTGTTTTGCTGCCGCAAGACGGAGAATGGCTTGAGAATCAACTGAAGCTGCAGGGATATACGACACCGCGGGAGATCTTCCTCGGCATCTATCGAAGAGATACCGATGCCCTTTCATTATACCCTTTGCATAATTAAAAGCGGTCTGTCCTTTTTGATACAACTCAAAAAGGACAGACCTTATTTTACCGATTGCTTTCTCTGTATTCTTCATCCGCACAAGCCTTGCCGAAATACATCAGCTCCCACACAGCGGGATCGCTGACCGCTTCCACTACGGCGCCGTTTTCAATCTTTTCGATGGTTGCCTCGCCCTCAAAGCGCAGGTATCCGCCGTCAAATCCGATCAGCTTCGCCATTACGCCAAGCGGCTTGGGGAGCACGTCCACAAAGCAGGTCTTGTTAATGTCACCGTGTCGGTCGTATATGATCCTGTATTCCTCGCCCGATTCCGTAGTGTATTCGTAGATCACCTTGTTATATACGGGCTTGCCTGTTTGCTCGTCGATATATCTGCCTTCGGGCTTGAATTTCAAGGTGTGATTGGAGTTGTCACCAAGGATCTCTCCGCCCTTTGCAAGCATAAACACGTCAAAATCCTTGTATCCGTATTTCTTCTCACCCGTGATCCAAGAGGAGATGACCTTATAGTCGCCGATCTTCGCTCTGCCCCAATACCAATGGTGCATCAGCTTCAGCATCGAAATATTGCCCCAATTGTGGTCGTGATAGCCCGAGCCCTCAAGGTGGAGCGTTTTGCCGCCGTCATACGTAACGTCAGCTACCGCCTTGCCCTCGGGAATTGCGGGAAGCCATGCGAAATAATGCTCTTCATTGTCGCCGAAAAAGATACTGCCGGTCTGCGATCTCCAGGCCCTGATCGTCCCGTCGAGCGAAAGCGTTGCGCTTATCGTCTTACCCTTGAAGACTACGTCATAGTGCTTGAGGTCGCCGCTGCAGGTGCACTCGCCAACCTTTACGTTACAGATGTCCTTGGCATAATGGCTTTCCTCTATGGTTGCATAGACCTCCTCGGAGAACTTTGTGCCGTCGGGGAGGGTCAGCTCGATGGTGGCGATCGGCTTGATCGGGCCGTTTACGCTGATCGGCATCTTTGAGTAAAATATCATTACAAGAATGGTTCCGTCGGGATAGTGAGAGTCATAGTACCACCACTCATATTCACCGCGCTTGCCTTCCACGCGTGCGCCATCCTCCCAAAGCTCGACGCGGTCGCGCCGGAGACCCATTTTCTCGTAATGCGGATCGTCGTCGGGATGTACGGATTGTCTGATTCTGCTCATATACCTGTCCTCTTTCCTTGTTAAAAAATGATTGGAGCCTTATTAACGGTATTATAGCACGCTTTTATGAACCGAATAATAAACGGAGGACAGTTATGCCATCGTTTCCAGCATTTTTTCGGTTACCTCGTATTTACAAGGCTGTCCCGATATATAGCTATTGTATTCCTCTAACATAAATTCCGCCATACGCACCTGCTCTCCCGAAAGAATGCTTCCCGCGATGTGAGGGGTCATAAAGCAATTGGGCAGGGTGTAAAACGGGTGAGAAAGCGGCGCGGGCTCGGGGTGCGTGACGTCCAACAGCGCAACCATGTCGGGACGCTCCGTAAGCACTCTGACAAGGTCTTCCTCGATCAGCTGAGCGCCTCTGCCCGTGTTGATAAAGGTTGAATAGGGGCGCATCGAGGCAAAATGCTCATAACGAAGCATTTTCTCGGTCGCCTTTTTGTTTGCGAGGTGGTTGGAGATGACGCTACAGGACGAAAACAGCTCTTCCAGCGAGCATTTTCTCACGTTTAACCGCGCGGCTTTTTCGTCGCTCATGTAAGGGTCGAACGCAAGGACCTCAAGATCATATTGCTTAAGCAGCTCCGCTACCAGCGAGCCGATCATACCGCAACCGATCAAACCAATCTTTTCCTTGAAGTTTCCCGGATAGGAGAGCTTGATCTTGTTTGCTTCGTCAAGTCTCTTTTGGCTCATAAGGCTTGTAAGCGTGAAAAATCCCTTGTTTGCAAGAATGATCTGCGCAACGGTATATTCCGCCACGGAAACTCCGTTTGCCGCCCACGCGCTGAACACCTTAACGCCGCAATTCAAAAACGGGCGCGCAAAAGCCTACACCGAGCCTGCCGCATAGAACAGGCACTTCAGCCTTGGAAAGTATTGTCTGATCTCCTCTTCCGAAAGAGCAGGCATTCCCCACGTGGAAAAGATGAACTCCACGTCTGCGAACCTTGCAGGGTTGGCAGCGATATCCTCTATGGAATATCGGGCATAATCCATATCCGGAACGGTCTTCATTTCTTCGAGGACGGTTTTACTGTAGACACTGCGGTAGTGCATAGCACTGTTACATAAAATAATTACCTTCATTTTTCTGAGCTCCCTTTTGCTGAAAATGAGATGGATTCGGATCGTTGACGGCGATTCAGTGCTCCGCGATGATCCTCAGTGCCGCCGCCTCGGTTGACAAGGAGGACAGCATGTCGTCGGGCATAAACTCGAGCAACAGGGTACGCGGTGCGGAAAACGGCTTGAGATATGCACGCCATTCATCAATGCCGTCATTCAGCGAAAAACGCTGTGTTCCCTTCCAATGGAATACGTGGATATGCTCGCAATAAGGCGCGATTGCCCTTGCGATCACTTCATTCTCCTTAGCCTCCTGCCATTGAAAGGGCTGCCAATACATACGAAAACAGGGAGAGTTGACGGTCTCCATCAGAGTGAGCGTATCCTCAAGTCGCTCTGTAAAGGTCATCTTGTGACACTCCATACACAAAATCACGTCATTTTCCTCGGCGATAGCCGCGGCGCTTTTACACTGTGTCAATAAAGCCGCCCGTTCCTCTGCCGTCATATCCGCACCGCTTTTATTTCCGCACCAAAGGCGAAGAATACGGGTGCCCAATATTTTAGCGGCATCAATATACTGTGTCAGCTTTTCAATCGGAGTTTCGCCCAATCTGAAGTAGGTTCCGTAGGAGGAGCAGCAGACACCGTATTCCTTTTGCAACGCGGCGATCTGTGTCAGCTTTTCCTGATCGTCGCAGGGGGCGTGCACGTCGCTTCCCCACTCGATCTGAGAAAGTCCCGCGGACGTCATCGCCTCTAAAATCTCTGTCGGCGTATGCTTTCGGAAGGAAACCGAAACCAAGCCGAGGTTGTATTTATTCTCATTCATAGTCTTGATCGATCCTTTCGCCAATAGCTTTGTTACAGTATCTCAAGCCCGAGCGCGTTGGCAACGTACGCAAGCTCCTGTGTCACGTCGCTGAAGACAAATATCTGATGGCAGCCCAACGCGGTTTTGATATATCTGTCGAAATCGTCGAATCTGACCTTCAGCTGTGTCCTGCAGCTGGGCTCGTAATCTCCGCAGATGCCAACGCATTTGCGGATCGTGATCTGGGACAGGTCATTTGAGATCCTGCAGGCGGTCATCTCCAAATTTTTGGGCAACTCGACCTGCGTGCTGACACCGATCCCGCTTTCGTGGTGGTTTCGAAGTATATATTCGCATTTTTCACCGTTGATAACGGTGGGAGCCGTACAATGCACGAAGTTGACCGTGCCGTCGGATTGAATATTGGGGTTTGCCATCCACACGTTATCCTGCGCCAGCTGCTTCATAATCAGCATGGTGATCGCGCTGTCCATATCTCCCTCGCAGGAAACCACGTAGTCGGTATACGTGTTGATATAGCTGACGCCAAGACAGGCGGTGGTGCCTGTCTTCAAAAGCTGAAAGCAAGCGATCGCCGCACCGCGGGCGTTGTATTTTTCTATCAGCTTGATCAGAGCGGCTTGCATCCTTGACGCGTTGGAAACGTCCGATGGCGTAGGCTCTGCCAAGCCGGCGGCATTCTCTGTCCATTGCTCCGCATAGCATTTGTCGTTCTGTAGGCTGTTATACAGATCAACAAGCTCGCTTTGCTCCACGTCCACGATTTCGATCCCAAGCTTTTTGCGGACAACGTCCCAATCCTTTACCGCGCTGATGACCCAAGGCTCGGTTTTCCCTATGGCAAGCAGCCTGCAGCCCCTCAACGATTCTATCGCGCCAAGCGCTCGCGTCCGCTTTTCAAGCTCCTCACGGCTGACGCACAGGTCTACGCTGTCGTGCTGACGCTTCAGCACAGCATACACGTCCATAACGGCGGGTGCCGCGTTGAGGATCAGCATTCTTTGGCTGACCTCGCCAAAGCTGTCCTTGATATATCCCGCGAGAAGCAGGATATGCCCAAAGTGACGGGCAGCCTCCAGAATTCTGGGCTGTACCGCACCCGACATCGGGATCGTGATCATCAGATCCGCCTTGTGACCGTCAAGTGCGTTTAAATCGAACGAGTCGTCAACAAGATATGCTTCCGAGCAAAGCTTGCTCAGCTCTGTCCTGACGTGCTCGAAGGCACCGTTCAACTCGTCTGTATCCGTCCAATATCTGCGTGCCGCAAAGCAGCATAAAATAACTTTCACATCAGTTCTCCTTCGTATGATTCTCTCTTATACAACCGATAAGGATTTATTTTTCGGTTGCCGCGCGCTGTCTCGCCAGCAGGGTTTCAAACCAAAGCTCGGGATCCGGCATAGGAGAGACGGGCTCTATATACGACTTGGCACCCTGCGTCAGCGTGCGCGTTTTGCGTACTTTGCCATTGGTCTGATCGGGCATTCGGTTCACGAATGCTGAGCCGTGGGTGCCGATCTGCTCGGCTGAACAAAGCATCGCTGACAGCACCGAACGCTGTGTCAGGATCATATCGTACAGCTTGAATACCTCTGCCGTCTGAGATGCATTTTCGATAGAAATCCTTTCGAAAAAGCTGTCGCACCAAAGCTCTGTTTTGGCAAGCAAGGTTTTCATCGCGTCAATATTTCTGTCAAAATCCGCCGCGCGGCTCATCTCTGCTTGGAAATCCTCTCTGATCTGCAGCAGATCACAGCAACCGCGCTTGATGACGGGCATTTCGTAACGGGGCTCGGGACGCACAAGCGCCTGCCTTTTCGCAATATGCTCTGCCGCGCGCAGGCTACCCACCTGCGTGGAATTCAGCGCGCTGCCTCCGGGGCGGTACACGCCAAACGTGCCTGCCGCCTCTCCTGCCACGTACAATCCGTTGACGCAGGATTGCCAATTTTCATCTACTGCCACGCCACCGTTGCAATGCTGTGCGCAAACCGCGATCTCAAGCCGCTCGCACCAAAGATCGATGCCGTGCGACAGATAAAGCTCGATCGCGCCTGCGTTCATTTTTTTCAACCGTTCGATAGGCGTGCCAAACAGCGCGTCGGAGCGGCGAAGGTATTCGTATGCTTCTTCGGGAAGCGTGTCAAATCCCTTTTCAAGCCCCTTGGGGTTTCGTGTAAAGTCAAGGAACACGCGGTTGCCGTTTTTGATCTCCTCGGCAACCAGAAGATCCACTCTTGACGACCCTGTTATCTTGCGCACGTCAAATGGCCACTGATATCCCTTGAGGAAGATGGCTCCCAAGGAGTCTGCTCCCAATTTCTCATATAAAAATTCACGCTCCGTACCGTCCTTGTCCACCGAAATATATCGCGGCAAGACCTGCTGATAGGTTCCCGACAGATTCCATCTGAAGCCTGTGCTTGCGATGCCGTATTGCCACTCCTCCATATTGGAAAGCAATGCGCCCGCGTCGATGGCAAGACCTGTTGCGCCGTGCTGACTTTCGGGATAGACGGTATTTTTATATATTCCCGCAGGCCCGCCCGTACAGAGGATCACGTTCTGACAGGCAATTATACTGCATTCACCCGTAACGGTGGACACGCACGCAACTCCCGCAACGCACCCACCGTCGGTGAGTATTTTTATCACTCGCTGAAGATCAATGATCTCAATTCCCTTTTGCGACACCGATCTCTCAAGCGCCTCGGTCATATATTTTGACGTAAGAGGGCCGCAGGATGTGGCGCGTGTTCGGGGATCGTGGTCGGTCTTATATCCCGCATATTCACCGAATTCGTTTGTGGGAAACGGAACGCCGAGCTCCACAAGGCGCATAAAGCAACGCGTGGAATATGCCGCCTCGCAAAGCGCGTGCTCGCCCATCACGCCGCCGCCGGCATATAAGGTGTCCGCCAATTCTCTGACGCTGTCTCCGCCCGAGCCGCAAAGCGACAGCTTATAATAGGTCTGCTTGTCGCTTCCCGTATTGCGGGAGGTTCCCATCGTCCTGCCCTCTGTAAGAATGGCAATATCTCTGATTCCAAGATCATAGAGCTTGTCTGCCGCGTTAAAGCCTGCACAGCCCGTACCGATGATCAGAGTATGATATCTTTTTTTCATAGCTTTCTTATGTGCATGCCTCCGTCAAGAATAAAGGACTGTCCCGTAGCGAACCCAAAGGTTCCGTCGCAAAGCGCAACGACAGCCTTTGCGATATCGTCGGGCATTCCCCAGCGTCCGAGAGGGATCAGACCGCCCTCGATCAGCCTGTCATACTTTTCCTTGACCGCCTCCGTCATACCGGTTGCGATGATTCCGGGACAGATCTCGTTGACAATGATGCCCTCGCCCGCCAGCCTGTCGGCAAACAGCTTGGTGATCATGGAAACGCCTGCCTTGGAGATGCAATATTCTCCACGGCTTGTGGAGCTTGTGTATGCCGAGCAGGAGGAAATGTTGACGATCGCGCCGCCCTCCCCGTGCTTCAGCATCTCGTTTGCCACCGCTTGGGTCAGAAACAGGGTTCCCTTCGTATTGATCCCCATCACGTAATCGTAGCTTTCCTCTGTCATTTCCAGAATATCGCGGCGCACCTTGGGAGCAACGCCTGCTACGTTGACAAGCGCGGAAATATTTCCGCGTGAAACCGCAGCCTCTACCAGCCTTGCCCGATCGGCGGCGGAGGAAATATCACCCGCGACGTAGGTAATATCCAAACCGTCAAAATCCGAAAGATCAACGTTCTCATGCCGTCCCATACCCACGACAGCATAGCCTTTTTGAGCAAGCATCAGCGCACTTGCTTTGCCGATGCCGCCAAGTATTCCCGTAACGATCGCAATTTTCACTTTTTGATCTCCTTGTAAAGATTTCTGTAGTATTCATGGAAGACCGCGCATCCCGAAACCCTCTTGTTTCGCATCAGCTCGGTGCATTTGGAGCAAGCAAGACAGCATTTCTTCGGATCGAAGGCTCCGTTTAAATAATCTTTATAAAACGTGGGGTAAGCCAGCCACATTCTTCCGTATCCCACAAGATCGCACACGCCCTCGCGCAACAGCTTATCAGATTGCTCCATCAGATCCTCTCTGTAGTAGGACATTCCCGAGCCGACCACGGTCAGCGAGGGGAATCCTTCTTTAATGTGCTTCTCTACCGTAACGAATCGGGCAAGCCCCGCTTCCGCAGGCTCGGGAGCGACGTATCCGCCCTTTCTGTAGGGACGGTTGATATGGGGATTGTAATAAGGATTTCCGATGGTGACGTTCAGCATCTGAATCCCCTCCTCCACGAGTCGACCGAGCAGGAGGTCGGGCTCGGTGAAATCAAGCTCGTTATCCTCGGTGGTGCCGAATCCGTAGGGCTTGGGAACCATATCCGAAACGCTCAGGCGGGTAGTGAGAAGCATACTGTCGGGAATGACCGCCTTCACCGCCTTTACGCAATCAAGATACAGCCTTGCTCGGTTTTCAAAGCAACCGCCGTATCTTCCCTCGCGGGAGAATGCAGACAGCAGCTCTTGAAAGAGATAGCCGTGGCAGGATTTTACGTCCACTCCGTCAAAGCCCGCCTCGAGTGCAAGCTTGGCAGATTGGGCGTACTTTTCGGGAAGCGTGTCTAAATACTCATCGGAGACGATGCAATCGTCTGTAACAGCCCGCCTTTCCTCATAGAGCGGATGACGGTATGCGATCATGGGCTCGATGCTCTGTCTGCCCGAGTGGGTCAGCTGCAAAATAAAGACAGGCTCTGTTTCGCACTCCTCCTTGGCAAGTCTTCTCATTTTCTCCAAAAGACTTCTGAATTGCGGGAGATTGTCTTCGGTAAGCATCATTTGTCTTGTGTTGGTTCGTCCCTCGGGACAAACGGCGGTTGCTTCAAACCAAATCATTCCCGCTCCGCTTTTTGCGGCTCGGGTATATTTCTCGACCGTCAGCTCACTTGGGGTGCCGTCCTCATAGCAGTCGCATCCCTCCATGGGCTGGAAAACCACGCGATTCGGAATCTCTTTTTTGCCTACGTGAATAGAAGAATTGATCATTTCAAAAACCTCTCTTACATAATTACAATTACATTATAACAGAAGATAAAGACAATTGAAATGTTTTTTCTTGCAATATATATTGCTTTTCTTGCAAAATTGTGGTAAAATAAATTTGAAGGGAGTGATTTTTATGAATGATAGCTTTCACACCGCAAGCTTTGCGTTTGAATATCTGGAGAGCGAGATCGAAAACACCGTACTGTGGGAAAGCCATTGTCATTCGCAATACGAGCTGATCGCAGTGGTTGAGGGTCGTATCGGCATTATGATCGAGGGGCGTAGCTATTCCCTGTCCGCAAGTCAGGCTGTGATCATTCCGCCACTCTCCTATCACACCGTTACCGCCAGCAAGAAGGGTGTTTATAAACGGGTGACCGTGCTGTTTGCCAGAGCGGCGATCCCTTCCGTTCTGGCAAGCCGCTTTACAAAGGACGGGTTTGTTACGCCGCTGTTTCGTTCCGCAAGGCTTGATGAGCTCAGAAAAATCTGTCAATCGGAGGATATCGAGCTGTATGCGCCTTTGGCGGAAAGCCTGATGATACAGACCCTGTATGAATGTATCGAGGCGGAGAGCGCGGGCATGATGACCGAAGTGGACGAGCTGTTGCATCAGATCATCTCATACGTGGACAGTCATCTTGGCGAAAAGATCAGGCTTGAGGATCTTGCCGTGCATACGGCTCGCTCGCAGTCGTCGATCTGCCATTTGTTCCGCGAGCAAATGAAAATATCCCCCAAGCAATACATCCTGCAAAAAAAGCTTGCCCTGGCGGCAACGCTGATCCGCGACGGAACACCGCCAACCGTTGCGGCAATGCGGATCGGGTACGACAATTACAGCGATTTTTATCGCATTTATCTGAAGCACGTTCAAAAAACGCCTTCCAAGGACAAAATATAGCAGTATTTTAAAATAAAAAAGAAAGTTAGCAGCTTTTATCAGTAAAGAATATCAGGAGGAACTCTGTATGAGAAAAAATTTTGGCGCAAAGCCCATCCTTTATCCCCAACCGGTATTTATCATCGGCACTTACGACGAAAACGGTACGCCCGACGCGATGAATGCGGCTTGGGGCGGTATCAGCGAGGAGAATGAGATCTCGATCTGCATCAGCGCGGGACACAAGACCACGAAAAATATCCTTGCGCGCGGCGCGTTTACCGTCAGTATGGCAACCATGGATCAAGTCGTCGCGTGCGATTACGTTGGTATCGTATCGGGAAACAGCGTACCCAATAAGCTTGAAAAGGCAGGCTGGCACACGGTAAAGAGCGAGTTTGTGGACGCCCCCTTGATCGCCGAGCTTCCGATGGCGGTGGAATGTAAGCTGATCGGCTACGATGAAAATTCCTGCCGTTTGGTTGGTGAGATCGTAAACGTCTGCGCGGACGAAAGCGTGCTGACCGACGGGAAGATCGACCCTGCAAAGCTTCGCCCGATCGTTTTTGACGGCGCGAATCACACCTATCACGTGCTTGGCGAAAGGGTTGGAGACGCATTCCGTGACGGCTTGGCGCTCAAATAAAACAAACTGCCAAAAAGCAAGAAATCACAAGGTGCTTATCAAAAAGCCTTGTGATTTCTTGCTTTTATTAAGGGAGTTTATTACTCGGTATCCTCATCGCTCTTCAGCGAGTCCAATACCTTATACAGTAAAGAATACAGCTGCGTTGCCTCCTGCGGATCCAGCTTGATACAGCTTGCCAACGCTGTCGGGATCGTCGATGCCTTTTCCTTCAGACTCTCGCCCGCATCCGTGATTTCAACCGTAAGCACTCTTTCATCGAAAGTGGAGCGGTGTCGGTTCACAAGTCCCTTGGCTTCGAGACTTTTGAGCACCGGCGTTAAGGTTCCCGAATCAAGATAAAGCTTTTTTCCGAGCTCCTTCACGTTGATTTTTTTCTCTTCCCAAAAAACCATCATTACAATATATTGCGTATATGTCAGTCCGATCTCATCAAGGAGAGGACGGTATTGCTTGATGACCTGGCGGGATGCGGCATAAAGCGGGAAGCACAGTTGGTTTTTCAGCTTTAAAACGTCGTAATCAGATTGATCCATAGGCACCTCCGAAATGTTTGGTATCATTATAACACAATTTTACCGAATAATCAAGAGATTCCGAAATATTAACTGACAAATCAAGCTGCTCGGAGTGCTGTTGACCCGTTACAGAGCGGCTTTTACCGCGGAGGCAACGTCCTTCATAGGAACGGTCGGCTCAAAGCGCGCAATGATATTACCGGCTCTGTCCACAAGGATCTTGGTGAAGTTCCACTTGATAGCACCGTTATTTTTGTAATCCTTATCCATTTTTTTGACAACGCCCTTCATAACCATTGCCATCGGACCCTTACCAAACCCGTCAAACTCTGTGTTTTCGGCGATCCATTTGTAGAGCGGGATCGCGTTCTCTCCAATGACGTCTACCTTTGAAAACTGCGGAAAGGTGATTCCGAAGCGACCCGTACAGAAGGAATGGATCTCCTCATCGTTGCCGGGGGCTTGCTCTCCGAATTGATTGCAGGGGAAATCAAGAATTTCCAATCCGTCCGCCTTGTGCGCATCGTACAGCGCCTGCAGCTCGTCGTAATGCGGAGTAAAGCCGCATCCTGTCGCCGTATTCACGATCAGTAAGACCTTTCCTTGATAATCGGACAGTGAAACCTCGCTTCCATCCCGTGCCATAACCTTGAAATCATAAATACTCATAACATACCTCCATAATAATAGTGTACAATTAAATTGAGCACAATTAATTATAACATTTGCATAAAGGCTTGTCAATAGTATTTACAAAAAAAAGAGTATGGATTCAAATGCCTGTTTTTTACAGGGCTTTGTTTTCACTTAACAGTTTTTTTCTTTGCATCCGAAACGGCCTTGACGATCATCGAAAAAGCAAGGAGACAGAGCGCGGGATAATAGGTTCCCATACAAGCGTGGTCTGTCCAGCTCCAAAGACCGATAAACCAATCAAAAACCAACATCAGATCAGAAAAGAAGAACAGCGCGCTGGCTGCGACGATGATCCCCGTTACAGCACTTCTTTCTCTCAAAAAATTACCTGCGGCCTTGCCGAGCATTGTGGAAATGATCAATGCATACACGATGCAAACGATACGGAAGATCGGTACGTCAAAGGTCAGGAGCGGCGAGAAGATCAGAAAGCCTGCGCCGCCGAGGAACAGAACACCGCTGATCAGATAGTCGACAGGTCTCATTTTCTGCATCAGACAATACGCGACAGCAAAGCAAACGTGACCGATTGCAAAGGTGGCCGCGCCGATGATAAAATCATAGCCGATGAGATAATCGCCCAAAAACGCAAGAACAAGACCTGCTGCCATAGCGATATGAAATTTGCCGTCCGACAGCTTCGTTTTCAGCACGTAGACCAGATTGATCAATCCCAGCAATGCAAACGCTCCGCTGCAGATACATTTGAGCGTGAAGTCAAAGCCGTTGCTTTGATAGAAATAGTTCAGTACGAGAATGACGGTGATAAAGGCTAAATTAATTGCCAACATAATTTTTTGTGACGTTTTCATATTTACCTCAAGAATATATGCAGAAGCTTTTCATACAGCTTGCTTCGATACGGCTGATAGCGCATAGGAAGATCAAGCCAGGTCTTTTTATCTACGATGGATTTGGTGTGCGAGAAGGCATCAAAGCCGTCTTTTCCGTGGTATGCGCCCATACCGCTCTCTCCAACGCCGCCAAAGCCCATAGCGCTGGTGGCAAGATGGATGACCACGTCGTTGATACAGCCGCCGCCGTAGGACAGCTCGGTGGTGACGCGCTTGACGTGCTTTTTGTCCTTGGTGAAGAGATAAAGCGCCAACGGCTTATCCTCGGCCTTCAGCTCGTCGATCACGGTGTCGAAGTCATCAAAGGTGAGGATCGGCATGATCGGGCCGAAGATCTCCTCGCCCATAACCGCATCCGCACGGGTGACGTTGTCCATCACGGTGGGCGCAATTTGGCAGGCTTCGGGGCTTGCTTCGCCGCCTATTACTACCTTTTTTTCGTCGATCAAACCGCAAAGCCTTGTAAAGTGCTTTTCGTTTATGATCTTGCCATAATTTTTGTTTTGCAAGGGGTTCTCGCCGTATTGCTTTTTGATCTCGGCGCAGACAGCCTTTATAAAATCATCCTTGACAGACCTTTCGCAGAGAACGTAGTCGGGGGCAACGCAGGTTTGACCGCAGTTGAGATACTTTCCGAATACGATGCGCTTTGCGGCAAGAGCAATATTGGCGCTTTTGTCCACGATGCAGGGGCTTTTTCCTCCAAGCTCAAGAACGGCGGGAGTCAGATGCTCTGCGGTGCGGCGAAGCACCTCCTTGCCAACCGATTGACTTCCGGTGAAGAATACGAAATCGAATTTCTGATCAAGCAGTGCGGTGTTCTCCGCTCTTCCGCCGGTTACGACCGCTACGTACTCGGGGTCGAAGCATTCCTCTACGATCTTTTTTACGATCTCGCTTGTGGCGGGCGAGTAGGCGCTGGGCTTGACGATTGCAGTATTGCCTGCGCTGATGGCGTCTGCCAAAGGATCAAGCGTCAGCAGGAAGGGATAATTCCACGGGCTCATAATGAGCGTGTTTCCGTAAGGCACGGGCTGCTTAAAGCTGTGAGAATGGAACTGCGCCAGCGGTGTGGGGACGGTCTTTCTCTTCGCGAAGCGTCTTGTGTGCTTGATCATATAGCTGATCTCGGTCAGCACAAGTCCGCTTTCGCACATAAAGCCCTCGTAATGGCTTTTTCCAAGGTCTGCGGTCAACGCATCATTGATCTCGTTTTGATATTTTTTGACGGTTCTGTAAAGCTTTTTTAATTGCTCCACTCTGAATTTTACAGGGATAGTCGCGCCGCTTCTGTAGAACCTTCTCTGCTTCTCAAGCAGATTCTGTATTTCGAGATTTGTCATATCCTTTCACCGCCTATCATTCTGCTTTTTCGAAGCCTACGAGCACGCCGCCCTTTTCCGCATAAAAGCTGCAAAGCCCCTTGAGCTTGTGTATTTCGATTGACGCATCGGGAAATTTGGAGAGGATCAGCTCCTTAAGGCGCAACGCTGCCTCTTCGTTCAGACAATGCCCGATGCTGATCTTGCCCGACCGAAAGCCCTCTGCCTCAAGATCGCTGACAAGGGTCTCAAGAGAATTCTTTTCCCCTCTGCATTTGTGCTTGGGCTCAAGCGTTCCTTCACTGCTGGCTTTGCCAACGATGCATATGCCTGCGATTCCCACAAGCTTCGCAACGATGGGAGAAACTCTGCCGTTGTTGGCAAAGGTCTTCAGGGATTTCAGCATAAACACAAGCCCTGTTCTTTTCAGATAATCCGTGATGATGTCGCAGATCTCCTCATAGGTCTTCCCGCTTGCAATGCATTCCTCCAGCTTCTCGATTATAAGTGTCAATTCCGGGCCTGCCGAAAGCGTATCGATGACGAAAACCCGCCTTCCCTCATTCTCGGCTTCATAGATCTGCTTTGCGGAGCAGGCAGAGTTATAGCTTCCCGACAAGCCGCTTGTAATGGTGACGCAGAACACGTCGTCGGCATTTCCAAAGGCCTCAAGCCAATCGCTTGTATTGGGACAGGAGGATTTGGATTTACCCTTGTATTGATCCATAAAATCCACCATTCCGTTAACGTCCAGGGCTTCATTGTCAACAAATTCTTTTTCTGCGGTGATAATCTTCATCGGCGCATACGCAAAAGCGGTATGCTCTAAGGCAAACAGATCGCAAGAAGTGTCTGCAACAATTTTAACGGTTCTCATTGGAGTCCTCCTACCTTGTAATAAAAGCCTTCCAGCTCTTTTCTTGTCATCAGCACAGGCACGGGATAAAGCGGATTCGCTTCCTTTTCCGCATGTCTTGCCATCTCGGAAATATCTTCCGACTTGATTCCCGCAATGGTGTCGGGAATATTCATTTTTGTATTCAATGCTTTGATCGCATTTATAAATTTCACAGCGCCGGCTTCATAGCTGTCCTCCTCGGTGCATACGCCTGCCGCTATACCGAGGCGATGCAGCTTCTTATATACAGGCTTACCGTATGCTTCAAGAACGTAAGGCATAATGACCGCGTTGGCAAGCCCGTGAGGCGTGCCGTATCTGCCACCCAAGGAATGCGCAATGGCGTGGACGTAACCGACGTAGGATTTTGAAAAGGCGATTCCGGCCTTGTATGCAGCAAGCAGCATGCGCTCGCGTGCTTGGTGGTCGTGCCCGTCAGCATAAGCCTTTTCTACGTTCTCGAATACAAGGCTTGTGGCTTCAAGGGCAAGTCTTCTCGTTTCCCTTGTGGTGGAGCGGCCGATATAAGCCTCTACTGCGTGTGTTAACGCGTCGATTCCCGTGGTGGAGGTCAGATGCGACGGTAGCGTATAGGTGAAGGTGGCGTCCAGAACCGCATAATGCGGGATCAGCGGGAAGCTCATCAAGGCATATTTGTGGTGTGTCGAGGTATCGGTAATGACTGCCGCAAGCGTTGTTTCGCTTCCCGTTCCCGCTGTGGTAGGAATGGCGATCAACGTGGGAAGTCTGCGAAGCACGCGCAAAATTCCGCCCATTTTGCCCACCGTTTTCTTCGGATATGCCACGCGCGCACCAACAGCCTTGGCGCAATCCATTGCCGAACCGCCGCCAACAGCGAACAAGGTGTCACAGCTTTGCTCGTGATAAAGCTTCAGAGCCTCTTCCACGTTATCGACGGTGGGATTGGGCTGTGTTTTGTCGTAAACCGAGTAGCGCACGCCGAGGTTTTTCAGCACGTCTTCAAGGATCGTCAGCAATCCGTTTTTTACAATGCCCGCATCGGTGACGACAAGAATCGAATGACAGCTTTCTTTTTCAAATACACGGTCAAGCTGTGCGCAGGAGGGGATCACCTGCGGCTCGCGGTAAGGGAGAATTGGCAACGCCGCGCGAAATGCGGTCTGAAAGACGCGGCAGGCCAGCTTTTTCAGTATAAACATAGAGATTTCTTTTTATTCCTTTTCGTCAAGGCGTTTTACAATGGCTTCGAGACTGTTCGATATAATGCTCAGACAGCGATAAAACTCTATACGTTCCTGTTCTGTCAGTCCAATGCTGATCTCATCGAGCACGCGATCGATCTTATCGGCGATCTTTTTGCCGACCTCCTCACCCTTCTCTGTAAGGACGAGGGGGCTTTTATATCTTTTGGCATATTTGGATTGACAGGTGAGATATCCGTTGCTCTCTAAATAATCCAGCGCGCGCGAAATTGTGGCCTTATCCTCTTCGCATCGCTCGCAAAGGTCGGTGGCTGTCAAGCCGTCCGTGGAATAAAGGTAATACAGGCAAGAGACGTGCACACTGCGCAGATCGTATTCTGCCATTTCCTGATTTTTGATTTTTCGGATGCTTCGGCTGATCTTGGCGTTCAGAACCGTGAAGGTTTCGAATCTTTCATTCATATAAGTCTCCGTTCTGCCGCTATGGGGATCTCCTGCTTTGCGGCACAAGTAGCTGTCGAAAATTTAGTCTGTCAGACGGGAATGCTACAGGATTAGTCCTGCGGGCTTGTTGACAAGTCAACAAATCTATTGCATTATACCACAAACTTGTTGAAATGTCAACAGGCAAAATGGATTTTTTGTAAGACTTTTTACGGGCAACAATGACATGATTATCGAAAAAGCTGTTCTACCGTAAGAGGAAAAAGAGCGAGAGCAATATAAAGATTGCGATATACAATAAATCCCAAGGCACTCATCGAAAGCGCCTTGGGATCTTTTGCTTTTTCCGAATTCACCCGAGGAAAATTTTGTGAGCGGCTTCCACCGCCTTGACAGCCTCGTGTGGTTCTATTGTGAATTAAGCGTTGGGAAGGTCAGCTTGAACAGCACCGGTCTCTGCGATCACGGGAGCTCCGGAAGCCTGCTCCGAAGTTGCCTGCGCAGCCTTACCGCCCACGAATCCTGCAAGCATAGTTCCGATATCAATACCGGTTGATTCCTTTACGCCCTGCATGATCTGGTCTGCGCTGGTCATGACGTCACGAACGAGCTTTGTGGAGTTGCCATCGCCGTACATAACGATCTTGTCGGTTTTTGCAAGAGGAATAGCCGCGTTCTTGACCACCTCGGGAAGCGCGGTGAGATACATTTCCAGAACGGATGCTTCTCCCATCTTCTTCTGTGCCTCAGCCTTCTTTTCGATGGCTTCAGCCTCGGCGATACCCTTAGCACGGATACCTTCAGCCTCCTGCTCCATTGCGTAACGGATTGCCTCTGCCTCTGCCTTCTTTGCTTCTGCCGCCTTGAGAGCCTCGTACTGACGCGCGTCAGCCTCTCTCTGTCTCTTGATCAACTCAGCTTCCGCTTCTTTTTCGGTCTGATACTTCATCGCGTCCGCTTGCTTTTTGACCTCAGCCTCAAGCTCGCGTTCCTTGATGGCGATCTCCTTCTCCTTCAGCTCCGCTTCCTTTTCGCGGCGTGCAATGTCCGCGTTGGTTTTAGCGATCTCGATGATCTTACGCTGATTCTCTTCCTGAATGGAGTATGCCGCGTCTGCTTCCGCGCGTTTTGTATCTGCGCGGACCTTCATGTCTGCCTGACGGACAGCAAGCTCCGCATCCTGCTCTGCGATCTTCTTTTCCGCTTCTACCTTGATCGCGTTGGCTTCCTGCTGTGCATTTGCGGTTGCGATAGAGATATCTCTCTGTGCATTCGCCTTTGCGATCTGTGCGTTTTTACGGATCTGCTCTACGTTATCGATACCCATGTTCTCGATGGTGCCTGCCGCGTCGGTAAAGTTCTGAATATTGAAGTTTACGACCTCAATACCCAACTTTTCCATATCGGGGATAACGTTTTGCGTGATCATTTTCGCAACGCCCTGACGGTCCTGTACCATTTCCTTCAAGCCTACAGAGCCGACGATCTCACGCATATTACCTTCCAGCACCTGTGTTACCAGGGCAACCATTTCCTGACGGTTTTTGCCAAGCAATGCCTCAGCCGCGCGCTTAAGAAGCTCGGGATCCGAGGAAATTTTGATGTTGGCAACACCGTCAACGGTAACGTTGATGAACTCGTTGGTGGGAACCGCCTCTCTCGTCTTAACGTCCACCTGCATAACGCCGAGAGACAAACGGTCAACTCTCTCGAAGAACGGGATTCTCCAGCCTGCACGGCCGATCAGAATACGGCGCTTTCCAAGACCGGAAATGATGTATGCCGTGTCCGGCGGTGCCTTCAGATAACCGAAAGCGATGAACAGAACGAGCAACAGCACTCCGCCTGCTATGATCATAGCGATTGTGATAGGGTCCATAAAATGATCCTCCTTTTAATTGATATTTTTTAAGAAACCTGACAGCACCGCAAACGATACACAGTCAAACGACCGCGATAAATGTTGCCTTGATTTCCTTGTGAGCATATTATACCATCAAGTGACCGTGTTGTCAAGTGGTAAGAATAAAGTTTGTAGGTATGCACAAAATTAAATTGCAAAATTGTGCATACCTACCAATAAGTCTATTACAATGATGTCAAAATCAATTCTCTTCGGGTTCGAGAATCGTAAGATAACCCGATTTGGTTGTGATGTTGTAGAGATAAGTCACGTCGTTTCCGTTCTTATCAAAAACTCGCACGTTGCTCGGATCAAGCTTGTTTTCCACAACTCCGGGAGAATCGATATATCCTTGGGGATTAGCCTTCAGCGTATGACCGCTTACCAAGGAGCCTTGAGAGACCGTGACCTGGCTATTGGTCAACGGTGTACCGTCGTCGAACTTGGTCTGAGAAGCCGAGCTGACCTCGATGAGACGCGGGTCGATCCTGATCGGTACGTATGATGTGCTGGTATTCTCGAAGGTATCGAAGATCATAACGAAATCAGCCGTGACGTCGATGCCGTTCTGATAAACCTTATAGCTTGCGAACTGATCAAGGTTCGCGTTGATGTATGCCAAGGTGAACGCTCCGGTATGAGTCATACTGATGTTCAGATCCAGCTCAAGCTTGACGCCATCCGGAATCTCAATGATCTCATAGTCCTCATTCTCAAAGGCGAGAGGTGTACCGTCGTAATACTTCTGAAGCTGATATAAGTATACGCGAATGAACTTCTGTTGGCCCGAAAATACTTGCAGAATACCGGGATTGTACAGAATGTTGTATTGATTCGTGACATCGATGCCCATGGGATCGTAAAGCGTAAAGCTTTCGATATAGCTGTAGCTTTGTCCGGGATAAAGCTGTTCACCGTAAATGCTTACGCTGTAGGTGTATCCCTGCTCAAGCAGAGCGCTGAGCACGTTGTCCGCGTCAACCTTGTTTTCGGGGTAAAGATACTTACCGTCATAGTTCTTGAAGCAGTAGGAGGGGGTGAGCGTAATGATTTCTCTGGTATCCTCGGAGCTGTCACTGCCTGTGACCTCGATCTGGATCCAGCCTACACCGTCGACGTAGACCTCAACCCATGCGTGACCGGGGGTTTTGATATCCACAAAGGTATCCTTTTTAGTTTCTACCATAAAGCCCTCGACGTATCTTGCGGGAATACCCATTGTTCGGTACAGCAGAGTTGCCGCTGTAGCGTAATGAATACAGATACCCTCTTTATACTGATCCAAGAAGGCAATTACTCGATTGCTTTCAAGATCCAGATTCGGATTATAGTTCAGATTGTAGACAGCCGCGGTCTGCATATATTTTGCTGCCTTCAGAATAGAAGTGGGATCGGAACGGGAGAAGCCCTGCTCATCAATGATCTTTTGCAGATAAGCTCTTGTTTCATCGTCTACGTACAGATAATTATCATAAACGAACTGTCTGTACTCCGCTTCATATTCCGTATACGCTCCGAGATTGCCGCTGAGATATTCAAAGCCGTTTTTATTATTCGGGATCGAATAATAGGACATCAGGAAATCGGAGTTGATTTGGCTGTAATCAACGTCGCTTGACGGCTTTGCATAATTACCGTCCAGACCCATATAGTACGGGAGCATCGGGATCAACAGCTCCTTGACCTCTACGAAATTGATGTTTCCTTGACCGTACAGCAACGACAGCGAGGTCAGATAATTGTAGCTGAGACCTCCGGGAAGCGTTGCGCCATAGTCTGCCGCCACTCCCCACGCGCGACCGTCGAAATCGCCATAGCTGTGCATACGCAGGTAAACGTATCCGTTACGGTCGTTTTTGATCTTACCCACCGTCATCTCGGTGTCTGTAGGCGAAACGACTATCAGTATGCCGGGCGAGTAGGTAACGTTGCAATTCTTCGTTACGTCCTTTCCGTCGGGATCGTACAGCTTAAAGCGTGTGATCGTGCTTTCGCCTATTCCCGGGAACGTCTGCTCTCCGGAGACCTCGACCTCGTAGGTATATCCCTGCTCCACAAGCGCGTTCAATGCATCGCCCATAATAATATTTCCGTTGGGCTTCAAAGGCATTCCGTCATAGATCTTGAATTGAGGAACGGGCATGATCTCAAACTCGCCCAATTCCAAGAGCTCATCACTGTCGCTGCCGCCGTTACCGCTGCCGCTACCGCCGCCTCCACTACAGTTTCCGTCACATACGCAATCGCCCTGACACTCGCCGGAGTTGCCGCTACCGCCGCCGTCACCTCCCGTGACCTCGACCTGGATCCAGCCCACACCGTCGATGTAGACCTCAACCCATGCGTGTCCGGGGGTCATAATGTCGACGAAGGTATCCTTTTCTGTCTCTACCATGAAGCCCTCAACGTATCTTGCGGGTATTCCCATGGTTCGGTACAGCAGAGTTGCCGCAGTAGCATAATGGACGCATTTACCTTCCTTGTACTTATCCAGGAAGGCGATGACCTGGTTCTCCTCTACGTCGAGACGGAGGTCGTAGTTAAGATTGTACTTGGCGGCATTCTGAATATACGATGCCGCTCTGAGAATGGAGGTAGGATCGTCACGAGAGAATCCCTGCTCCTTTATGATTCCCTGCAGATATGTGCTTGTTTCGTCATCCACGTACAGGTAGTTATTATATACAAACTCTCTGTACTCCTGCTCATAGGGTGCATACTCTTCCAAATAGCCGCTGAGATAAGTAAAGCCGTTTTCGCTATCGGGAATCAGATAATAGGACATCGTGAAATCCGACTCAACGCTTCCGTAGACCGTGTCGCCGGAGGGCATCGTGTAATTGCCTTCCGTACCCATATAATATGGGATCATAGGAATCTCAAGCGCTCTGATCTCTACCGAATGAGCAGGTGCTCCATAGCCGATCAGCGCGAAGGTGGTCAGATAGTTGTAGCTGAGACCGCCGGGGAGCGTTTTTCCGTATTCGGGCGCAGGACTCCATGCGCGACCGTTGAAATCACCGTAGTTGTATTGACGTAGATAAACGGTAGCGCTTCGGTCGTTTTTAATCTCACCGACCTTTACGGGAATCGACTCGGTTTTCTGCTCGATGACCTCCAGCGTACCCTCCAGCACGCTCAGATCATAATAAGCAGACACATCCGCACCGTATCTGTCAAGGATCAATACCGAGCACAGGTTTGGTTCGGTTCCGGGGTCGGTAATACTGCCGTAAACGTTGACAAATATCCTATCTCCGGCTCTGAGCTCACCTTCTGTGATCTTTATCGAATAATTCGGGTTGACCAAGGGCTGTCCGTCATATATTTTGATATCACTCTCCGAGATAATGGATATTGACGCCAACGGCTTTACCGTTAAGGTTCCAAACTCATACGTGATCTCATAGTTATAGGTCACGTCCTTCGTGCCGGATATAATTTTGACGGAGTCGTATTCAATGATATTATCGCTCGTGCCTATCTCAGTCTGCGAGCCGATGATGTTGCGCCTGAGACGGTGGTCACCGACCAACGCAACACCCAACTCACAAGAGATGGAACAGTCTCGATTGATCAGAGGCGTACCATCATACCGCTTTTCAGCGCTGTGAGAAGTGATCGTGATCGGTCGCGGCAGGACAAGAATCTCGCCCTTTTCAACCTTAATGGCATAGTTGAAGGTTACGTCTCTGCCGTTGTCGGTTATCTGAATATCCTCAAGCCAAGAATTGGAAAGCCCTGCTTCGGTTTGGCTACCCTTAACGGTAGCGGTCACCGTGTGCCCCTCTACCAAGGGATAGGGTGATTCCTCTGAAACCTTATACGCACCGCCGTACAATGGCGTGCCGTCATAATATTTTTCGGTGTTCTCGATTGCGAGAAGGATCGGACGGGGTTCAACCTTTAACGTTCCGTAAACGTAATCGATCGCAAAGCTTTCGGTAACGTCCACACCGTCTTCGTCAAAGATCCTGATTGTCACGCGGTTTTCCACGGTTCCCACGTCTGTGATCTTAGCATACTCCTCAATCCTGAAATCGTATATTACAAACGGACTTTCAATGTTGACCTCAGTATAGGAATGAGATTGGCCGTCATAGATCCACCAAGCGTCGTAGGTCGTAACCTTGATGGGACAGGGTGTGATCTCCAAGGTGCCATATTCGTACGAGATCTCATAATTGGCAGTTACGTTTGCTTTTGTTTCGTCATAAATCTCAACCGCGATACGGTTTTCCACCGTTCCAACATACTTGATCTTTGCGTAGTCAATTATATTAGCGGTATGTGTATCTACGATCCCGTCGAGATCAAGCTTCCTGAAGTCATGATACTGCCCGTCATAAACCCAGGATCTGTCAAGCGTCGTGATCTTCAAGGGACGAGGAGTTATCTCAAGTGTTCCGTAAACGTATGTAATCTCGTAATTTGTCGTTACGTCAGCGCCTTGCCCGTCAAAAATTTTCAGAGAGATGCTGTTTTCCTTTACGGTTACGTCCTTGACAACGGCATATTCCGCGATCGCTGCGGTGTGGGTTTCGACCTTGCCGTTGATCTCGATCTCGTCGTTGAAGTGAGGTTGCCCGTCGTAAACCCAAGAGCCGTCGGGAGTTGTCACCGTCATAGGACGGGGAGTGATTTCCAAAATACCGTACACGTACGTAATCTCGTAGTTGGCGGTAACGTCTGTTCCCTCTGCATTCTTCACCGATACAAACGCCTTGTTCTCGATGCTTCCAACGTCGGAGACCGTGACCTTCAGGATCGGGTTTCCTTGTGCATCCTCAATGTCGGTCAGGGGAAGAAGCTCCGCTGTGTGATCGCTCATCAGACCAACACAGGTAAACACGTCGCTTCCGTGATCTTCGCCGTCATAGACCCAAGTGCCGCCCTCGGTGGATACGGTCAAGGGCGCGGGGTTGATCTTGATCTCGCCGTTTGTCACCGTCAACCAATAATTGAGGGTGACGTCAGCTCCCGTCTGATCAACGATGGTGAAGGCGAGGGAGTTGACGTAGGTGCCGCAATCTACAGGTGCGGCTCCCACAGGATTTGCCGTAATGCTATGTCCGACTACCAAAGCCTCGGGATCGATCTCGAAGTCGTTGCAAACAACCTCATTTCCGTTATAGGTTGTCTCAAGGCTGCCGATCTTGATCCGGGCAGTCCTCTGCTCTACCTTCAATTCACCCGCCAAAACAGTAACGTCATATTGATGCGTCACGTTCAGGCTTCGGCCATCCATCTCATGGTAGATCGACAGCTGAGGATTGTTCTGCAATACGCCCGCCTCGCTCAACGATGGAAAGATCAACTCGAGCGCATCGTTCAGACCAAGTGTAGTGTCCTCAATGATCTCGTACGTGTCGCAGATCAGAGGATTGCTGTCGTAGACCTTGGACGCGCTGTATACGTGGATGGTCAGAGGACGCTTCAAAAAGCTGACCGTACTTGTGATCGCTTCAATGTCATAAGCCTGCGTAACGTCCTCTCCGCTCTCACTTACGATCTGAATCATACTCAAATCGGGTGTTGCTCGGGTGCTGGCTTGACTAAGGTCTTCAAACGTATAACCCGTGGAGACCAAAAGGTCTCCGTAGCAAAGAGGATCCGACACAACGGTAGGCGCGTCGCCGAACACGATGCTCTCCTCAGCGATTCGGACAGCTAATGGCTTTTTCAGAATAGTAAACGCACTTTCTTTGCCATATCTGTCATTACCAAAGGACGATTCTCCCACTGCACGCACCAAATAATCTCCGGGAAGCGTAGGCTTGCTGTCGCTCCACTCCTCGCCGTCCGCGCTTTTGTACTGATACCGTACCTCACTTAAAAACGCGCTTGCCGTACAGTCGTAAGAGTCACCGTAGGTCACCTGGGACGGGCATTCCACCCTGCTTGTCAAGCCTTTTGTGGCAAGCAAGGTGGTCGATACCGCCACCACAGCTCCCGTTATGGAAAGGATCAGCACAAGGTGCTTGACGATCTTTGCCATAATCGAGGCGATCCTTTGGATCTTCTTTAGATAATTATCGTATAACATAATGATTGATACCTTTGATTTTGGTTATGATGCTGTGACTCTCAGCTTACCGGGTTGCATTTCGATCGCATAATTGGAGGTCACGTCGACACCGTTGGCGTCAAGAATGCGAACCGATTGGATCAAGTTTTCGCTTCGGCCGATTTCGGTCTGCGAGCCCGCAACGACCCAGGAAACCACGGTGTGACCCTGAAGGAGACTACCCTCGGTCAGAGTGCATTCGTTGCAGATAAGAGGTGTTCCGTCGTACTTCTTTGTGGCGTCGCCCGCCTTGAAGGTGATCGGGATAGCCTCCACCGCCACGGTTCCGGTGATTTTATTGACATAATAAATATCGGTCACGTCGTTATGCCTGCTATCGTATATACGAACGGTATAGGAATTGTTCTGCAGACCAACGTTCACGTTAGCGGTAGACGTTATCTTATAGTAATCCCCTTCTCTCAGCTCTCCACCCGAAAGGTAACCGGTCTTGAAGGGTTGACCGTTGTAGGTCACCGTATAGCTGGGGCTTGTGAATTGCACAACGTGGGAATATACGTGTATCTTTCCGGGCTTCAGCGTCAGCTTGAAAGCGTTTGTTACGTCATTGCCCATAGAATCGAAGATTGTGATTGCCCTGATGCTGCTTTCGGAAACACCGACTTCAATCTGTTCACCGGAGATAGCGACCTTATATGAATAACCCATTTTTGCAAGGTCAGAGAAGCCGTTCAGCTCGTATTTGGGATACAAAGGGGTACCGTCATACATCTTTTGTACGGTAACGGGATAGAGTGTCAATTCCTTTTTGGGATAGGTTTCGTTTCCTCCGGGCACAGTACTGCCGTCACCGTTTTCGTCTTCTGTTTCTTCGTCCGAGTCATTTCCGGAGCTGCTGGTGCCGTCACCGGAGCAGGTACCGTCGCAATCACCTTCACAGGAACCGTCGCAGAAGCCTCCTCCCGCGCCGGGAGAAAGATTGCCCGACATTCCGGGGGCAGATCCGGTAACCTCGACCTGGATCCAACCGATACCGTCTACGTATACCTCTACCCAGGCGTGGAGCTTGTCGGACGTTACGTCGACCCACTGATTCTCCACGGTTTCGGCAAGAGCTCCCACGGTATATCTGGCAGGAATGCCCAAGGCTCTGTAGAGCAGAGTTGCCGCTGTGGCATAATGGCGGCAGACACCCTCCTTATACTGATCAAGAAACGCAATCGCAATATTGTCGCTTTCTTCCAGGGCGGGGTCAAATTTCAGATTGTATGTTGCCGCATTTTTGATATAGAGGGCTACTTTGTTAATAATGTCGGGATCCTGATTTGAAAATCCCTGCGCCTTGATGATGGTGCGCATATATGCTCGGGTTTGTGAGTCAATGGTCCGATAATTGCTGTAAACAAAGGTCCGATAGCTCTTTTCAAATGCCGTATAGGGCGTTTCGGCATATATGATGCTGTCGTCGTACTTGAAGAACTTTACCGAGTAGCCGTCCTTGCCGTCTCCTGTGCTTAACGTGTCATCCTTTTGTATGCTGTCTGTGGCGGGAGATAAATAATAAGGCATTGCATATGGCTGGGAATGCGTAACGATCTCTGCCTGATACGTCTCTGCGTTCGTAAGGGCAAAGGCGAAGGCTGTCAGATAGGATGCAGCATATTTGTCATTGATAAGAGGCTCGTAAACAGGAGCAGCATTCCATCCGGTACCCGTATAGTCTCCATAGCTTTGCGTACGCAGGTACATAATGCCGTTCGTGTTTGCAAAGACCGAATATATAACGCTGTCCTGATTTCCGCTGCCGGATCCTCCGCCGACGGAGCCGCCACCGCCGCCTCCACCGCTTTCTCCGCTACCCTCAGCCGTCAGCTCGTCTGTTACGGTGAGCACACCCTCGTTGAGGATGATCTGGTAATTGTCCATAACGTCTTGACCAAGCTTGTCAAGAACCTGTACGGAAGAGATCGTGTTATCAGCCTTACCAATCTCGAGAATGGAGCCTGTGACCTGCACAAGTATCTGATGTCCCTCGAGGGGATCGTTTGAAAGAGTATACGAATCAGCTGTCAAGGGCTCTCCGTCGTATGCCTTCAGCGCGCTTGCGGATGTGACCACGACGGTAATCGGATCAACGCGCAAAATGCCCTCTTTGTAGATGATCTGATAGTTACGTGTGACGTCCTTTCCATCCGCGTCGAAGATGTTGACCTCTTCAATGGTATTGGTTGCAGTTCCCGCATTTGTGATCTTACCGCTGACGGTGATATCGGCAGTATGACCTGTTACGAGTCCCTTGTGCTCCGAGGAAAGCGTGTATTTGTTGTTTTTCAAGGGGGTGCCGTCATAGATCTTTTCGGCATCCTCCGACGAGATCACGATCACACGGGGATTCACCTTCAAGGATCCGAAATTATAGGTGATATCATAATCGGACGTAACGTCGGCTCCGAGCTCATCAAAAATCGTGATCTCGATAGCGTTTGCGCTTTCGCCTACAAGAGTCTGTGATCCCTTGAATTCAATTTCGAGCGTATGGCCGTCCTTCAGCTTTCCGCTGGAGAGATCCCACTTATGGTTGGTCAGCGGAGTACCGTCGTAAACGGCCTCCAAGCTTTCGGTGGTGAAGGTCAATTTCACCTGCTTTACGCTGACCACTCCGCTGAGGATCAAGCCTGCCATAACGGCGAGGAAAAAGAGGACGCCGACCATCAGGGAGCATAATATATTTATAAGTTTTGTTTTTTTCAACATAATCGTAGCAAATACGGGTAGATGCTCATCCTTGGGAACGGATGAGCATACACCGTATCCTTTCTGTGATTTCAGGCTGCAGCTTGCAGACGGTTGAAAGGCTTACGCATTTCTCTGCAATCTGTGGATATAGTCGATACAGAGGGACATTTTACCGTCGCCGAAGAGCTCGTCGATAAAGGCGATAAGACCCTCGGCAGAGTTACGGAGATAGATGGGGTTCTGCGTCTCCAGCTTACG